>NZ_JBHVST010000009.1:12036-123789 GCF_042885015.1 Streptomyces sp. NPDC058086
TTTTTTTTTATACCTCGGGGGGGGCCGGCGCGGGTCGGGGGGGCGCGGCGCGGCCCCCCCCCGGGGGGGGGGCCCCCCCCCCCCCGCCCGGTCCGACTCGGCGAGGGACAGCCTCGCCTGTCAGGTGAGCAACTTCCTGCGGGGGGAAGCGGGATCGTGACCCGCTCCCCGGGTCACTGATCAGACCGTACGGCGTTCCGTCGTCCAGTGGAGCAGGCCCAGCACCGGCAGGGCGGCGCCCAGGACGGTGACCGCGGTCCAGCCGGCCGCGTGGTAGGCGATCGAGCCGAGCTGGGAGCCGAGCGCGCCGCCGACGAAGAAGATAGCGATGAACGCGCTGTTGAGGCGGGCGCGGGCGTTCGGGTCGAGCTGGTAGATGGTGTGCTGGCCGAGGATCAGGGTGGTCTGCACGGCCGTGTCGATCAGCACGGCGGCCAGGGCGACCAGGGTGATGTGGGACTGACCGAAGCCCGCGAGAGCGAAGGCCAGGGCCGCGATGGCGAAGGCGATCCCGGTCATGGGACGGACGAGCCCGCGGTCGGCCCAGTGACCGGCGAACGGGGCGACGGCGGCGCCGGCCGCGCCGACGAGCGCGAAGAGGCCGACACCGATGGGGGAGTAGTGGAAGTGGGGGCCCGTCAGGACGTACGACACGGTGGTCCAGAACGCGCTGAACGCACCGAACATCGCCGCCTGGTAGAGGCCCCGGCGCAACAACACGGGGTGGCGGCGCACCAGTTGGAGCGTGGAGCGCAGGACATGGGCGTACGGCATGGTCGTGGTCGGCGCGTGCTGCGGCAGGGCCGCGCGCAGGGCCAGCGCCAGCAGGGCCATCAGGACGGCGGAGCCGAGGTACACCACCCGCCAGCCCGCCACGTCGGAGACCAGGCTGCTGAGGGTGCGGGAGAGCAGGATGCCGGTGAGCAGGCCGCTCATCACCCGTCCGACGATCCGGCCACGGGCGTGGTCGGGGGCGAGGCTCGCCGCGAAGGGGATCAGTATCTGGGCGACGACCGAGGTGCCTCCGCTGATCAGGGAGGCGATCAGCAGCATGGGGAAGTTGGTGGCGAGACCCGCGGCGACCAGGGCGAGCGTGGTGACCGTCAGGAGCACGCTGATCAGTCGTCGCTTCTCCAGCCGGTCGCCGAGCGGGACGAGGAAGAGCATGCCCAGGACATAGCCGACCTGGGTGAGGGTGATGAGTCCGCCGGCGGCCGCCGTGCCGACATGGAACACGTCGCGCAGCGAGGACAGCAGGGGCTGGGCGTAGTACAGGTTGGCGACCGTCATGCCGGAGGCGACGGCGAAGAGGGCGACCAGCCAGCCCGGCACGCCGTGCGCCGCCTGCGCGGTGGCGGTCTGGCCCGGTGACTTGAGGACGGGGGACTTGGACACGGGCACCTTCTCGGGAAGGGAACCGGTGGGGCGGTTCGGGAAGCGCTGGGTGGTGGTCGAGCGGCCTCGTTGCCGCTCGCACGGTTTCCTCAGCGCCCGCGGTGCCTCCGTGCTTCCCCCGCCACGGCGATGATTTCGAATGTCAGTCATCTCCGAACGAGATGAGCTGAGAGATTGAGAGGATTGAGCTGAGGGATGAGCCACCTCGTCCCTCCGTCGCCTCCCATGCCACGACCGTCAGGCCATGTGCCGCAGCAGGGCCGCCACCGCCGGCGGCGCCTCGCCGCGCGGCTGGACCACCATGACCTTCCAGCTCGGCGCGTGCCGGTCGAAGCGGTGCTTGTCCAGGTCGGGGAAGCGGTCGGCGATCGAGATGGGCATGACGCACACGCCCAGGTCGGCGCGGACGAGTTCGGACGCCGCGACGATGTCGTTCACCTCGAAGGTCGACTCGCGCTCGACGGCGGCCGCACGGAACGCCCGGTCGACGGCGAGGCGGATCGCCCAGCCGGGTGTGAAATCCACCAGCGGCAGCCGGGCCGCTTCGGCGAGTGTGACTCTCCCGTCGGGCCCGGTCCGGCCCAGGACCCGGCCCGGCGCGGACACCAGCACCATCTCCTCCCGGGCGAGCAGCCGGGTCACCAGACCGCGCTGCTGCTGACGGTCGAGGGCGACCACCGCCAGATCGACCGTGCCCTCGCGCAAGGCCTGGCGGATGTCGGTCACGGCCCCCTGCCGCAGCCGCACCGCCACTCCCGGATGCTCCGCGCGCAGCGCGGCCAGCGGGCGGTGCAGGTCGGCCCACACCCCCTGCATCGTGCCGACCGTCACCCGTCCCCGCAGCTGCCCCCGCGCGGCGTCGACCGCCGACCGCGCCTGTTCGGCGGCCCGCAACGTCGCCCGCGCGGCCGGTACGAAGGCCTCGCCCGCCGAGGTCAGCGACACCCGGTGCGTGGTGCGGTCGAACAGCGGGGTCCCGAGCTCCCGCTCCAGTGCGCGCACGGTGCTCGACACGGCGGACTGCACCACGTGCAGCCGCTGTGCCGCGGCGGTGAACCCGCCCTCCTCGGCCACCGCGACGACGACCTCCATCTGTCGCAGATCCATGTCCTCTCCCGATGCCCCGGTCCATCTCTCGCAAAGATGGTGGTCCTCTTGGGTTATCACAGAACGGGGCGGGGCGGTCTCCCGGCCTGCTGTGGCGTCAGGGGGTGGGGGGTGTGGGGGTGACGAGGCCGGTCTGGTAGGCGATGACGACGAGTTGGGCGCGGTCGCGGGCGCCGAGTTTGGTCATGGCGCGGTGGATGTGGGTGCGGACGGTGAGGGGGCTGACGGTGAGTTGGTCGGCGATTTGGTTGTTGGAGTGGCCTTCGGCGGCGAGGGCCATGACTTCGCGTTCGCGGGCGGTGAGGGTGGTGAGGGCTTCGGGGGGTGCGAGGGGGGTGCCGGGGGTGGGGGTGGTGAGGAAGCGGGTGATGAGGGTGCGGGTGGCTTGGGGGGAGAGGAGGGTGTCGCCGGCGGCGACGGTGCGGATGGCGTCGAGGAGGGCGTCGGCGCCGACGTCTTTGCCGAGGAAGCCGCTGGCTCCGGCGCGGAGGGCCTGGGCGACGTATTCGTCGATTTCGAAGGTGGTGAGGATGAGGACGCGGGTGGTGTCGAGGGCGGGGTCGGCGCAGATGGTGGCGGTGGCGGTCAGGCCGTCGGTGTGGGGCATGCGGATGTCCATGAGGACGATGTCGGGTTGGTGGATGCGGGCGAGGTCGACGGCTTCCTTGCCGTTGGTGGCTTCGTCGACGACTTCGAGGTCGGGGCAGGAGTCGATCAGGATGCGGAAGGTAGCCCGGAGCAGGGCCTGGTCGTCGGCGAGCAGCACACGGATGGTCATGGGGTGCGGTCCTCTTCCGGGGAGGGGGTGTACAGCGGTAGATCCGTGGAGACCTCGAAGCCGCCCTCGGCCCGGTGATCGGCCTTGAGCCGGCCGCCCACGGACAGGGCGCGCTCACGCATGCCGATGAGACCGAAACCGTGGCCCGGGGCCGGAGCGGCGGTCACCGTGGTCGCTCCCTCGTCGGTGACCGTGATGGTCAGCCGGTGGTGGGAGTAGACGAGCCGTACGTGTGCGGTGTCCGAGGCAGCGTGTTTGGTGACGTTGGTGAGCGCCTCCTGAATGATGCGGAAGGCGGTCAGGTCCACTCCCGGTGACAGCGGGCGTGCCTCGCCCTCGGTGGTGACGTCGACCTTGAGCCCGGCGGTAGCGAACGCGGCCGTGAGTTCAGAGAGCCGGTCCAGGCCCGGGGAGGGTTCCAGCGGCGCGTCGGGGTCGTTGGTCTGGCGCAGCAGTCCGACGGTGGCCTTGAGTTCGCGCAGCGCCGATGCGGTGGTGCCGGCGAGGTCGTCGAGGATGTTCTGCACCTGCTGGGGATGGGTGCGCTGGAGATGGGCGGCCGTCCCGGCCTGCGCGTTGGCCAGCGCGAGGTGGTGGGCGACGACGTCGTGCAGCTCACGGGCGATGCGCATGCGCTCCTCGGCCACCCGGTGCCGCGCCTCCTCCTCACGGGTGCGCTCGGCGATCTCCGCGCGGGCGTGCACGGCCTCCAGGTAGTCGGCCCGCAGCCGGCTCGCGGTGCCCCAGGTGATGGGTACCAGCACCCAGAAGACGGGGCCGACCGTCGCGAGGACGAGGGACAGCGGATGGTGATGGGAGTCGACGAGCAGCGCGGTGGTGACCAGCAGCGCGGCGGTGCCTGCCAGGCCGATGCGCGCGGTCCTGCGGTCGGTGTGGACGGCCAGCCAGTACAGCGCGGCCATGAGCGGTGCCAGTAGCAGGGGAGTGATCAGATAGCCCAGGGCGTTGGCGGCGTTGGCGGCGGCCGCGGTCACCGCTACCACCGTGAGCGGGTACCTGCGGTGCCACATCAGGGCCAGGGCACCGATGCCGCCCAGGAGAATGCCGGGCCACGGGGCGAGGTGCCGGCCGGTGGGTTCCTCGCTGGTCCAGGTGGTGCCGAGAGCGGCGGCGGCGAACAGCAGCAGGACGACCGCCACATCCAGGACGCGGGGGTGGTCCTTGGCGAACTTCTGCCAGCCGGTGTTCATCGGGAGGGTTTCCTGTCGGGTGCTGTGACCATGGTGAACCTTCTCAGCCTCCCTGAGCAGGGGCGTCCCGTCGTCATGTGTCGGCCGACTCTCCCGGCTACTGAGAACGCAGTACCGAGCGACCGGTATGTCCTACCTGAGCATGACGATGATCGGCCGGACCGGCCTCGGCCGGTCCGGCCTCCTAGTCGTCGGTCACCAGGATGAGATCGAGAAAACGGTTCAGCGGTTCGATGATGTCGAGGCGCTGGTTGAGCAGCCACTGGGCCTGCAGGCCGTTGAGTACCGCCTGGAAGAGGGTCGCCGCACTGTCCGGACCGAGCCCCTCCCGCAGCTTCCCCTGTGCCTGCAGCTCGCTCAGGCGCCGTGTGACATGGGTGCGGCCGCGCTCGTACCGCTCGACGAAGTAGCCGTGCGCGGGGTGGTCCGGCCGCGAGGCCGTCGCCGCCAGCTCCAGCCACAGACGCATCAGCTCGGGGGTCTTCTGGTGACGCACCAGCAGAGTGCCGAGATAGGGCGCGAGCGCTTCGAGGCTGTCGACCTCGGCCACGCCCTCCTCCCACTCCTCGGTGTCGCGCTGGGCGAGCACCTCGGCGAGCAGGTCGTCCTTGCTGCGGAAGTGGTGCAGGAGACCGGCGTGGGTGATGCCGGCCCGCTCGGCGATGTCGCGGAGCGAGGCCCGGGCGTATCCGCGTTCGGCGAAGCTGTCGCGGGCCGCGCGTACGATCTCCGCTCGCCGGGCCGGTGTCTTCGCGTACGGTCCGCGTGCCTTTCCCTGGTCCACCAGCGCATCGTAGCGCTGTGTGAGCGCTTGCTACGCGGACGGGATCAACCCGGTCCGCGCAGCAGGGCTCCGGTCACGAAGGCCGGACACGCACCTCCGGCGCCCACTTCGGCAGCGGCCCGCCGCTCGTCGGACGGCGGACCAGCCGTGGTCCACGGGCAGGATGGCGCCGTTGTCCGTGATCCCGGCTTTGTTCACCAGGACGTCCACGCCTCCGAATGCCTCCACGTCTCGGCGACCTCGTCCACCACGCGTGGGTCGATGGATTACTTGAGCCGAGCAAGCGAATTGGAACTTACTTGAGTCAGGCAAGCAGTGCTACCTTGGGTGTATGCCTGCACCAGTGCCTCGAGCGCCCGCCTCGTCCGACGTGATCGAGATCGAGCGAGCCCTCAACCGCATCTCCTACCTGAACAGCCGGGTCCGGCAGCACGATCGCCTGATGGCCATGGCAGGACTGCGGTTGGACCGTGCCGCGGTGGCGCTGCTACGGCAGATGGCCGACTCCGGTCCCCTGCGTCCCGGTGAGCTGGCGGCCCGGTTGGAGGTGGAGGCGTCCCACATCACCCGGCAGGTGCAGCAGCTGCGGAAGGCGGGCTATGTGAGCCGCGCGCCGGACCCGGACGACCGGCGGGCCCAGCGCGTCGAACTGACCCCGGCCGGCCGGGACGCGATCGACCGGATCCGTGCGACGAGCTCGCGGGGCATGCGGATGGCGTTGGCGGAGTGGACGCCGGTGGAGCTGCAGCGCCTTGCGACGCTGTTCCACGGGATGGTGGACGACTTCCTCGCGCATGCCACCGGCGGTGAGGAGGACGAGGCGCGGGCCGGGGTGGCCGAGCCGTGGGCCGGTGTGGCCGGGGTTCGGGGTGATGTGGTGGAGGCCAGGGATGGGGTGGTCGGGGGCGACGGGGAGGCGCGGTCGGACTGATTGTGCGGAGGTGTCGCCCTTTGAGGGCGTGAGGCGTGGCTGCCCTTCGAGGGAGCCACCGGCAACTCCGCCACTGGTGAGCGCGGCGTCGATGTGGTGAGCGCCTGGCCGCCCGTTCGCGCAACCCGGTCGGTGTGTCCGCGGCCGTCCTTCGGACGTCCTGAAGCGCCGTCCGGGGAGGTCGACCGTGTGAGGTCGTGAGGTCGTGAGGTCGTGAGGTCGTGAAGTCGTGATGCTCCAGCTCTGCGCGAATGGTCGTTCCATGGACGGAAACATGAGTGAGAAACGGTCGCCGGCGCGCGGTGACGGACAACGCGTCCTGGTCGTCGTCGAGGACGCCGAGACCACCGAACTGCTCGCGACGACCATGGAGTTGGCGGGCTATCGGGTCAGCACGGTGAGCACCGGCGCCGAGGCCATGGTGCGCCTTGCCGAGCACCGCTTCGACCTGGTCGTCCTTGATGTGACCCTGCCCGATCTGCAGGGACTCTCCCGCGGGAGCCGCTTCACGCCCGCCGATCGCCCCCCGGTGCTCTTCCTGACCGCGTACCAGACCCTGGGCCGACTCGTCCCCGAACTCGGTGCGGGCCGGGAGGACTACGTCACCAAGCCGTTCCGGATCGCCGAGGTCCTCGCGCGGGCCGAGGTGTTGCTGCGCGCCCGCAGTCCCGAACGTGAAGGGCCGTCCTACGGAGACCTGGTCCTGGACGACGACACCTGTCAGGCGTGGCGCGGTCGACGGGAGATCGACCTCACCCCCGCTGAGTACCGACTGCTGCGGCATCTGCTGGTCAACGCCGAGCGTGTGCTGTCCAAGGAGCAGATCTGCCGTCATGTGTGGGGCGAGGACCGTGCCGACAACGCGATCGAGAAGCTCGTCTCCCGTCTGCGGCGCAAGGTGGACCGGGAAGGCCCCGTGCTGATCCACACCCGCAGGGGCTTCGGGTACTGGCTCGGCCACTGACCCCGCCCGGGGTAGTGATCTGTGTCACGTCAGCTTGTGGTCAGGAAACTGACCGGAGCGCGTCAGTCCGGTCCGGTTGCATATGCGTACTGGCCTTTCCGCCGTGCTTCGTTCTCCGTCCCGACGGAGCCCCCACCGAGGAGTGACATGGCTGCGCCCCCGGCAGGCGCCGTGCGTGACGCGGCAGCCCCTGCGCGTCGGCCCCGATACCTGTGGAGCCGCGTGACCGAAGACGGTCGCAAAGGTTCGCATGTGGGACGAGAGCACATCTTGGCTCATCGCCCACTTGGGCAGTTTCCCGCATGTGACCGAACGCCGGGAACGGATTGCGCAGAACACTCCGACACGAGTCCTTCCCTTGCGACTGCGACTGCGACTGCGACTGCGCACCGACCTGTACCGACCGAAAGGAAAAGATCATGCGTATAGAACTGGACGAACCGAAGTGCGTCGCGTCGGGGCAGTGTGTGATGGCCTCTCCCGAGGTGTTCGACCAGCGCGAGGACGACGGCGTCGCGATCCTGCTGGAGGAGGCGCCCGGCGCTGAGCTGCTCGACGGCGTGCGCGAGGCCGTCGCGATCTGCCCGGCCGCGGCGATCCGGCTGGTCGAGAAGTGAGGCGGATCCTGGTCGTCGGCGCCTCGGCCGCCGGGCTCGCGGCGGCCGAGACGCTGCGCCGGGAGGGGTACGACGGCACGCTCACTCTTGTCGGTGAGGAGGCCCATCTGCCTTACGACCGTCCGCCGCTGTCCAAACAGATCCTCTCCGGCGAGTGGAGCCCGGAGCGGCTGCCGCTGCGCGCCCGTGCCGATCTCGACGCCCTCGACCTCGACCTGTTTCTGGGGCGCGCCGCGAGCGGCCTCGACCTCGCCGGGCGCGCGGTGCTGCTGGCCGACGGGACGCGGCTGCCGTACGACGGCCTGATCGTGGCGACCGGCGTACGGCCGCGCAGACTGCCCGGCGAGGGTGACGCGCATGTGCTGCGCACCCTGGACGACGCGCTGGCCCTCAGGGACCGACTGGGGCCCGGGCGGCGACTCGTGGTCGTCGGTGCGGGGTTCCTCGGTGCGGAGGCCGCCGCGGTGGCACGGGGGCTGGGAACGGAGGTCACACTCCTCGAGCCGGCGCCGGTTCCGCTGGCCCACGCGGTCGGTGAGCAGGTGGGACGGGTCCTGTCGGGGGCTCATCTGGACCACGGTGTGGACCTGCGCACCGGGGTCGGTGTGGCCGAGGTGTCCGACACCGGCGTACGACTCACGGACGGGGAACTGGTCGCGGCCGACGAGGTGTTGGTGGCGATCGGTTCGCTGCCGAACACCGAGTGGCTGGAGGGCAGCGGTCTGAAGGTGGCCGACGGGCTCGTGTGTGACGAGTACAGTGCCGCCGCGCCGGGTGTGTACGGGGCCGGGGACGTGGCCCGCTGGCACAATCCGCTGTTCGGTACGTCGATGCGGATCGAGCACCGGACCAACGCCGCCGAGCAGGGCATGGCCGCCGCCCGCAATCTGCTCGACCCGGACGCGCGCAAGCCGTTCGCGCCGGTGCCGTACTTCTGGTCGGACCAGTACGACATGAAGGTGCAGGCGTTCGGTCATCTGCGCAGACACGACGAAGTCACCGTGGTCGAGGGTGAGTTGGACGCACGTCGGTTCGTGGTCGCCTACCGCGCCGGTGACCGTCTGGTGGGGGTCCTGGCGATCGGCATGCCGCCCAAGGCGATCCGCGGCTGGCGCCAGGCCGTGGCGACCGGCGCGTCATGGCACGAGGCCGTCGACGTGGCGCCGCCGCCCTCCGCCGAGTTCTAGGCCCTGTCGTCAAATTCCCGTCCGCCCTGCGACGCCATGCACGCGCCCCCAAGTTCTCGGCTTTGCTCGAACAGGGAGGGACCCCCTTCGCCGCACCGGGCACAGACCTAAGTACGTCCAGTACGAGGGCCTGTGCCCGGCACGCCGAGAGCACGCTCCCCCAAGCTCTCGACTCCGCTCGAGCAGGGGGACCCCCATGACGCCGCAGGACCCGCCCTGCGGGCGGACGACGGGAATTTGACGACAGGACCTAGTGCGGCGGCTCACCCGAGCCGGGCCACGATGTGCGGAAGGTCGGCCGTCGAGCGGATCCCGGGGGACGCCTCGCACAGGACCGGTACGGCGTTGACGGCGCGGTTCGCCGTGTACGAGGGTGACATGGCGGCCATCCGGTCGAGGGGCACCGGGAAGCGCAGGTCGATGTCGAGCGGCGCGTCGCCGTCGATCGTGACGTGCCAGCCGGTGGCGCGGACGTCCCAGGCGCGGTCGAGGTCGTTGGTGCAGTACCAGGTGGCCCGGAAGCGCAGCAACGGCCGGCCGTCCCGCAGTCCCGAGACCGTGATCCGCTGGGCGGCCACGGTGCCCGGCTGCAGGGTGCCCGCCGCGATGTGGACCGGGCGGGGCGCGGTCGCGACCTCCCCCTCGGCCTCCACCGAGTCGAGCGGGATCGAGAGCGTGTCGGCGACCATGTGCAGCGACGGGCCGAAGCTGTCGCGCACCACGGACAGCCGGCGCTCGTCGTACTCGGCGGGAGGTTTGCCGAACCCCATCACGTCGAAGAGGAGTCCGGGCGAGTCGCGCTGGGAGAGATCGGCGAACTCCTCGATCGTCAGGCCGTCGAGCCGCCGTTGGATCGAGCTCAGGGCGAGGGGCAGCGCCTCCGTGATGAACCCCGGGCTGCTGCCGGTGCTGTGGATCGAGGACTTGCCGCTCTCGCACGCGGCCTCGACCCGCTCGCGCACCGCGGGGTCGAGACTGGCGGCGCGATGGAACTCGCCCCGCGTCGTCACGACTTTCGCGCCCGAGGCCAGCAACCGGCACACCTCGTCCATGTCGCAGGCGCGCGGCATGTAGAGGACGCAGTCGGCGCCGAGCGCCACGATCTCGTCGATGTCGTGAGTGGCGATCACACCGGTCGGGCCCAGGCCGCACAGCTCGCCGGCGTCACGTCCCGACTTGTCCGGCGTGTGCGCGTACAGTCCGGCCAGCGTCAGGTCCGGATGTTCGAGGACCGCCCGCAGCGCGCGGGAGCCGATGTTGCCGCTGGCCCATTGGACGACCCGGTAGTGAGGCCTGGCGTCCGTCCGTACGGTCATGGGAACCCCCTGATCCTCCGGCACAATGGTGAGAACCATACTCTCCGAAATGGAGAATGGAACTCGCCGTGCGGGTGGATCAGGGGTTCGGGACCCGTGTTACGCGGAGGCGGACCTGCCCGCCGTGGCCGGAACGCCCGAGATGCCGCCCAGGCAGAACTGCCAGACCTCCTCGGAGGTCACCGGGTGGGCGTGGCTGTCGGCGGGGACGCCGTGGGCCTGCGAGGCGAACATGACGGTCTGCATGACGAGGGCGGCCTGACGGCGGGGTTTCCCGCCGGAGATGAGACCGGCCTCGGCGGCCTGCTCGATGATCTCGGTGAAGACCGTGAGCAGCGGGATGTGGGCGGTCGCCACCTGCTCGGGGTGCTTGACCAGCAGTTGCAACGCGAAGTCGTTGAACAGCGGGCGCTGGACGCCGGGGCTGGGATGCGACTGCTCGTAGAGCGTCTCGACGGCGATCCGCAGGCGCTGCAGCGGATCGCTCTCGGTGGCGGCCGCCTCGCGGACCTTGGCGGCGCCCATCGAGAGCGCGTCCTCGAACAGGGCGAGGAGCAGCTCGTGCTTGCCGTCGAAGTGCTGGTAGAAGCTGCGCAGGGACTGCTTGGAGCGGTCGACGACCTCCTGCACGGTGAAGTCGGTCGTGCCCTTCTCGACGATCAACTCCTGTGCCGAGTCCAGGAAGCGCTGCACGCGTTGCTCCGCGCGAAGCTTCGCGGCACGGGTCGATCGCTCTACGGCGCGCTGGCGCCACGCTGGTTCTTCGGGGACTGCGGTCACTTGCAGAACGATACTCCACTTCAGTGGGAATAAGTTGCGGCGCCCTACCGAATCGCGCATCACAGGTTACGAGACTCTTACTTGCGTTCACTGAGAATGATATTCTCGCCGCATGCATCTGGGATGGCAGGCGAAGCAGCGCCCCGACGCGATCGCGGTCATCGAGAGCGGCGGCAGGACCGTCACATACGCCGAGCTCGACGCACGGTCCCGGCAGCTGGCCGCGGCGTTCGGCCTCAGGCCGGGAGACGCCATCGCGATCCGTATGCCCAGCGGCGCGGCCTTCCTCGAAGTCGCCTGGGCCGCCCAGCGTTCCGGCCTTCTCTATACGCCGGTCAACACCCATCTACTCCCCGCCGAGGTCGAGGAGATGGCGGAGGGCAAGCTGCTCATCACCGAGGAGGTGTACGAGCGCCTGCTCGCGGCGCCCGGCACGGGGGAGTTCGAGGAGTGCGAGGGGCGGGAGCTCCCCTTCTCGGGAGGGACCACCGGGCGTCCCAAGGCCGTGCGCAAGCAGCTCACCGCGGGCCCGATGGGCGACCCTTCAGCCGAGTGCGTACAAGTGGCCCAGGGGCTGGCCCACTACGGCTTCGGCCCCGAGGCCGTGTACCTCTCGACGGCCCCGTTGCACCACGCTTCACCGCTCGTCCACTGCATGTCGCTGCTCTGGCTCGGCGCGACCCTCGTGGTCATGGACCGCTTCGACGCGGCCGAGTGCCTGGAGCTGATCGAGCGTCACCGGGTCACGCACGCACAGTTCGTCCCCACCATGTTCGTCCGCATGCTGAAGCTGCCCGCCGCGCGGCGCGCCCGTGACCTGAGCAGCCTGCGCGTTGTCCTCCACGGTGCCGCGCCCTGCCCGGTGGAGGTCAAGCGGCGGATGCTCGACTGGTTCGGCCCGATCATCCACGAGTTCTACTCCGGGACCGAGGCGTACGGCTTCACGGTCATCGGTCCGCAGGAGTGGCTGGCCCACCCGGGATCGGTGGGCAGGGCGGGCGACGACGTCCGCATCGTCGACGGCGTCGTCCACTTCGGCGAGAACACCCTGGGTGACATCGGGTACCTCGACGAGGACGGCTATCTGTATCTGACCGACCGGGTCGCGCACACGATCGTGTCCGGCGGGGTCAACATCTACCCGCAGGAGGCCGAGGACGTCCTGGTCATGCACCCCGGGGTGGCCGACGTCGCGGTGATCGGGGTCCCGGACCCCGAGAGGGGCGAACGGGTCCTCGCGGTGGTCCAGCCGGCCGCCGCCGACGTGACCGCCGACGAGCTGCTCGCGTACTGCCGGGAGCGTCTCGCCCCGTACAAGTGCCCGCGCGCCGTCGACTTCGTCCTCAGTCTGCCCAGGGACCCCAGCGGCAAGTTGCGCAAGGGCCTGCTCCGGGAGACGTACTGGCGGAACCACGAAACGAGGATCGTCTGACATGGCATGGGACTTTTCCACCGAGCCGGAGTTCGAGGAGAAACTGGAGTGGATCAGGTGGTTCCGCGCCGAGCGTGTGGACCCGCTGGACCTGCTCTACCCGGACCGGGCCTTCCACCCCCTCGACGAGGAGACCGGCCCGATAGTCCGGGCCCTCAAGCAGCAGGTGCGCGACCAGGGCCTGTGGGCGCCCCATCTCGGCCCGGAGCTCGGTGGGCGCGGCTTCGGACAGCTCAAGCTGGCCCTCATCAACGAGATCCTGGGCGAGTCCAGTTGGGCCCCCGTCATCTTCGGCACGGCCGCGCCGGACACCGGCAACGCCGAGATCATCGCCCGCTACGGCACCGAGGAGCAGAAGGAGCGCTATCTCAAGCCGTTGCTCGAAGGCGAGTGCTTCTCCTGTTTCTCCATGACCGAGCCGCAGGCCGGCGCCGACCCGAAGATGTTCACCACACGCGCCGTACGGGACGCTGGGGGCACCTCCCGCTCGAGCGGAGCCGAGAGTGGCGGAGACTGGGTCATCACGGGCCGCAAGTTCTTCTCCTCCAACGCGCGCACCTCGAAGTTCGTCATCGTGATGGCCGTGACCGACCCGGACGTCAGCGCCTACCGGGGCATGTCGATGTTCCTGGTGCCCAGTGACACCCCGGGCATCCGGATGGAGCGCCACCTCGGTCTGATGAGCGAGGCCCCGGACGAGGGCATGCACGCGCTCATCGAGTACGACGGCGTCCGCGTCCCCGGTGACGCGCTGCTCGGCGGCGAGGGCCAGGCCTTCGCGATCGCGCAGACCCGGCTCGGCGGCGGGCGGGTCCACCACGCGATGCGGGTCGTGGGCCAGTGCCAGAAGGCGCTGGACATGATGGCCGAGCGCGCCCTGTCCCGGGAGACCCAGGGCAGCAGGCTGGCCGACAAGCAGCTCGTCCAGGCGGACCTTGCCGACTCGTACGCGCAGTTGCAGCAGTTCCGGCTGTTCGTGCTGCACACGGCCTGGCAGATCGACCGGTACCAGGACTACAAGCGGGTCCGGAAGGACATCTCCGCCATCAAGTTCCTGACGCCGAAGGTGCTGCACGACATCGTGTACCGCTCCATGCACCTGCACGGCGCCCTGGGCGTGTCCAACGAGATGCCCTTCGCCGACATGTGGACCGGCGCCGCCGTCATGGCGGTCGTCGACGGGCCCTCGGAGATCCACAAGGTCACGGTGGCCAAGGACCTTCTGCGCGGCTACGAGGCCGCGTCGGGGCCCTGGCCCTCACAGCATCTGCCCGCTCGCCGGGAGTGGGCCCGCAAGCAGCTGGAGAACATGTGAACATCGAGTCGCTCGCCCGCTGGCTGGACGGTCAGGACATCGCTCCGGGTGAACCGGTCGAGGTGTCCCTCATCTCCGGGGGCACCTCCAACGACATCTTCGACATCCGGCGCGGCGAGCGGCGGATGGTGTTGCGCAAGCCCCCGGAGAAGGTCCCGCCGGGCCGCAACGAGACCATGCTGCGGGAGTTCCGGGTGCTGAACGCGCTGGGCGGGACGGAGGTGCCGCACCCGGAGGCCATCGCGGTCTGCGACGACACCGACGTGATCGGCTCGTGCTTCTACCTCATGGGCCATGTGAACGGCTGGTCGCCGATGAACACCGACGGCTGGCCCGAGCCCTTCAAGAGCGACCTGTCCCTGCGCCCCGGTCTCGCCTACGAGCTGGTGGAGGGCATCGCCAAGCTCGGCAACGTCGACTGGCGGGCCCAGGGACTCGAAGGGTTCGGCCGGCCGGACGGCTTCCACGACCGCCAGGTGGACCGCTGGCAGGCGCACCTGGCGAAGTTCGGGTTCCGCGAGATACCGGGCCTGGACACGGCGGCCGCCTGGCTGCGCACGCACCGGCCCCGGCACTGGGAGCCGGGCATCATCCACGGCGACTACCAGTTCGCCAACGTGATGTTCAAGCACGGGGCGCCCGCCGAGCTCGCCGCCCTGGTCGACTTCGAGATGGCCACCGTCGGCGACCCGCTGCTCGACCTCGGCTGGGTCGTCATGGGCTGGCCGAACGCCGACGAGGACCGGGACGCCGCGGGCAGGTACGCCGACTACACGGGCATGCCGGACCGGGCCGACATCATCGAGCACTACGCCAAGGTCAGCGGCCGGGACGTCGGCGACATCGACTACTACGTGATCCTCGCCCGGTTCAAGATGGCGATCGTGCTGGAGGGCGGCTACGCCCGCCATGTGAAGGGCGACGGCGGCAACCCGAAGATGGCCTACTACGGGGACGCGGTCCTGCAGATGGCGGCCCAGGCGGCCGAACTGGCCGCGACGACACGGCTATGAGGGCGGCCCGATGCCATACCGTCGGCGGCCCGGTGGTCGTCGAGGAGGTCCCCGACCCGGACGGTGAGGTACCCGTCGACGTGCACTACGCGGCGGTGAACTTCGCCGACGTCCTGGTGATCCGGGGCACCTACCAGGTGAAGGCGGACCTGCCGTTCACTCCCGGCAGCGAGTTCGCCGGGGTGGTCGCCGAGTCGGGGCACGGGTTCGAGAAGGGCGAGCGGGTCTTCGGGTCCGTATTCGTCGGTGCCTTCGCCGAGCGGGTCGCCGTCCGGGCGGCCAGCCTGTACCGGATCCCCGACACGATCCCCACCCGGCGCGCGGCGGCCTTCGGGGTCTCGCACGCCACCGCGTACAACGCGCTGACGCTGATCGGCCGCCTCCAGGAGGGGGAGCGGGTGGCGGTGCTCGGCGCGGCCGGCGGGGTCGGTCTCGCGGCCGTGGAACTGGCCGTGCTGCTGGGCGCTGAGGTGGTCGCCGTGGCCTCCACCGAGGAGAAGCGGGCGGCCTGCCTCAAACAGGGCGCTCACGAGGCACTCCCGTACGACGACCTCAAGCGGCGGCTGCGGGACGCGGGCGGCGCCGACATCGTGATCGACCCGGTCGGCGGACCGCACTCCGAACAGGCGCTGCGGGCCATGCGCTGGGGCGGCCGGTTCGTGAACGTCGGCTTCGCCAGCGGCGAGGTGCCCCGGCTCCCGCTCAATCTGGCGATGCTCAAGGGCGTCACGATCCACGGCTTCGACTTCGGCGGCTGGGCGCGGCACGGCCGGGAGCAGCTGGCCGTCACCCGCGCCGAGCTGAACCGCATGTTCGCCGAGGGTCTGATCCACCCCCGGGTCCACGCCGTCCACCCGCTCGACGAGGTGGCGACCGCCCTGGACCTGGACCGCCGCGCCATCGGCAAGACCCTTCTGGAGGTGGGCCGTGGAGTTTGAGTTCGACGAGGACCAACGGCTGCTGCAACGGCTGGTGAGGGAGACGGTCGCCAAGTCCCGATCGCAGCCCGAGGACCGGCTCTGGGCGACGTATCTGGAACTGGGGTGGCTGGAGGCCCCTCCGGTGGAACTGGCCATCGTCCTGGAGGAGTTGGGGTACGCCGCCGATCCGACCCCCTTCCTGGCCACGGCCACCTGGTTCGCTCCGCTCGCCGGGCGGCTGCCGAGCGGCTCGGGAACCGGAGTGTTCGACGGCACCGGCCGGTTCGTCCTCGACGCGGACCGGGCGGACGAGATCGCCCTGCTCACCCGCGACGGCGTACGGATCGTGGCGGGCCCGGAGCTCGGCGCGGCACGCGTCGACATCTTCGACCCGACCCTCCACGCGGCCCATGTCGAGGTCCCCGACCTGGTCCCCGGGATCCCGGACCTCGCCCTGATGGGTCTGGCGATCTCCATGGTCGGCAGTTGCCGGCGCATTCTGGACCTGGCCGTCGCCCATGTGAAGGAACGCGTCCAGTTCGACGTGCCCATCGGCTCCTTCCAGGCCGTCAAGCACAAGGCGGCGGACATGTACGTCGCCATCGAAAGGGCCCGGGCCCTCGCCTACTTCTCCGCGCTGACCATCGCCGAGGACGACCCACGGCGCGGCAGGGCGGCCTCGATGGCCAAGGCCGCCGCCGGGGAGTGCCAGCGGACCGTCTTCCGTAACGGCTTCCAGCTCTTCGGAGCGATGGGCTTCACCTGGGAGAACGAACTGCAGATCCACCTCAAGCGGGCCAAGGCAGGCGATCTGCTGCTGGGGACGGCGGCCGTACACCGCAGGGCGTTGCTGGAGCAGACGCGGCAGGAACGGGAGAGGTCCGGGCCGCAGCGGGAGAGGTCCGGGCCGGATCGGGAGACGAGCGGGCCGGATCGGGAGACGAGCGGGCAGGAAGGGGCGGTGGCGGGATGAAGCTGGACTCCGGCTCCGAAGTGGAGTCGTTCCGCGCCGAGTTCGCCGCCTTCCTCGACGCCCACCTGCCCACCCCGGAAGAGGCCCACCCCGCGTCGCGGTCCAGCGCCGACGTCCCCGCGTGGGCCCGCCGCTGGCAGCGCACGCTGTTCGACGCGGGCTGGCTGCTGCCCGGCAAACCCCCCGAGTACGGCGGCCGGGACGCCACCCTGCCGCAGCAACTCGCCCACCTGGAGGAGCTGTCGAGGCGGCGGATCTACCACAGCTTCAACCCCCAGGGCATCGGCATCATCGCGGCCTCGATCCTCACCTTCGGGACCGAGGAGCAGAAGCAGCGGTGGGCGATTCCCCTCCTGCGCGCCGAGATCACGGCGGCGCTCGGCATGAGCGAGCCGGGCGCCGGATCCGACCTCGCCGGGCTGCGCACCCGCGCGGTCCTGGACGATGGGGGCACCGCCCGTTCGAGCGGAGCCGGGAGTGGGGGACACTTCGTCGTCAACGGGCAGAAGGTGTGGACCTCGGGCGCGCACGACGCGGACGTCCTGCTGACGTTCGTCCGCACCGACCCGGCCGCGCCCAAGCACCAGGGCATCAGCGTGCTGCTCATCCCCACCGACACCGAGGGCGTGGTGCGCAGGCCATTCGCGTCCATGGCCGCGCAGGACGACCTCGACTTCAACGAGGTGTTCTTCACCGACGTCCGGGTCCCGCGCGAGAACCTCGTCGGCCCCCTGAACAAGGGCTGGTCGGTGGCGCACGGCTCGCTCGGGCACGAGCGGACCATGCTGTGGCTGAGCTTCGCCGAGCGCCTCGACGACCTGATCCGGGACGCGCCCAGCGACGAGGAGTGGTACGCGACGCTCCTCATGGACGCCCAGGCGCTCAGGCTGCTCGGCTACCGCCAACTGGGCGGCGACCACGACCCGGCGGAGCTGTCGGTCCTCAAGCTGTTCGGCTCCGAGGCGATCCAGGTCGCGAGCCTCAACGCACTGGAGGACCGCGGCCCGGAGGGCCTGGTCCATCCCGAAGTGACCGGCCCGCCGAACCATATGAGCATCGACAACTTCATCTCCAGCTGGTTCGAGCGGTACGCGCGCAGCTTCGCCGGGACGATCGCGGGCGGCACCTCGGAGATCCAGCGCAACATCATCGCCGAGCGCATCCTCGGCCTGCCGCGATAACCCAGGAGGACGTGGATGGACCAGATTCTGTACGAGGTCGAGGACCGGGTCGCGGTCATCAGCCTCAACCGGCCCGAGGTCGCCAACGCCCAGACCATGGGCCTCCTCGACGACCTGGACGCGGCCTGGACCCGCGCCGCGGCCGACGAGGACGTACGGGTGATCGTGCTGCGGGGCAACGGACGGCACTTCTCGGCCGGCCACGACCTGAAGGACCGTTGGCCGAGCCCCGACAAGATCACCCTAGAGTGGATCTACACCGCCGAGGCGCGCAGGTACCTGGAGTACACCCTGCGCTGGCGCAATGTGCCCAAGCCGTCGATCGCCGCGGTCCAGGGCAAGTGCATCGCGGGCGGCCTGATGCTGTGCTGGCCCTGCGATCTGATCGTGGCCGCCGAGAACGCCGAGTTCTCCGATCCCGTGGTGCACATGGGCATCGGGGGAGTGGAGTACCACGGTCACACCTGGGAGCTCGGACCGCGCAAGGCCAAGGAGATCCTCTTCACCGGACGGGCCGTCACCGCCGAGGAGGCGGAGAAGGTCGGCATGGTCAACCGTGTCGTACCGCTCGACGAACTGGACGCGACGACCATGGAGTTGGCCGGGCAGATCGCGCGGATGCACCCCTTCGCGCTCCGCCAGGCCAAGCGGGCCGTCAACCAGACCCTGGACGTGCAGGGCTTCTACGCGGCCGTCCAGTCGGTGTTCGACATCCATGAGACCGGGCACGGGAACGCGCTGAGCGTGGGCGGTTACCCGATCCTCACGCGGCTCGAGGAGATGAAGGACCACATCAAGGCGCAGTGAACGCGGACTGCTCGAAGATGACGCTTCGAGGGGCGGGGCGCACACCCCCCCCCGCCCCTCGGAACAACCCCGCGGACAGACCTTGTTCAGCCGCGCTCGTGACGGAAGACCTTCCCTCCCTTCATCACGAAGCGGACGTGGGCCATCACCGAGATGTCCTCCAGCGGATTGCCGGGTACGGCGATCAGGTCCGCGAGGAGTCCCTCGGCGATCCGTCCGCGGTCCTCGGCGTCGATCAGTTCGGCCGCGTTGACCGTCGCCGCCCGGAGCACCTCCAGCGGGGTCATCCCGCGCTCGACGAGGGCGACCAGCTCCTGGGCGCCGCGGCCGTGCGGGATCGCCGGCGCGTCGGTGCCGACCGCGATCTTCACGCCCGCCTTGAGGGCCCGGGCGACGACCGTCCTGGCGTGCGGGAAGATCTCGCCGGCCTTCGCCTTGAGTTCGGCCGGGGCCCTGGACAGGTCCATTCCGTCGATCAGGGCGGTCGTGGCGACGAGGAAGGTGCCGCGCTCGGCCATCAGCTCGATGGTCTCGTCGTCCAGCAGGAAGCCGTGCTCGATGCAGTCGATGCCGGCCTCCACGGCGGACCGGACGGCGGCGGCGCCGTGGGTGTGCGCCGCCACCTTGAGTCCGCGCCGGTGGGCCTCGTCCACGATGGCCCGCAACTCCTCGTCGGAGTAGTGCTGCGCGCCCGCGGTGCCCGTGTGGGACATGACCCCGCCCGACGCACAGACCTTGATCAGCTGGGCGCCGTACTTGATCTGGTAGCGGACGGCCTTGCGCACCTCGTCGACGCCGTTGGCGATGCCCTCCTCCAGGGAGAGTGGCATGATGCCGGGGGCGTACGCGGCGAACATCGTGGGATCCAGATGCCCCCCGGTCGGGGTGATCGCGTGCCCCGCGGGGACGATGCGGGGGCCGTCGATCCAGCCGGCGTCGATGGCCTTGGCCAGCGCGACATCCAGCAGATAGCCGCCGGTCTTCACGAACAGGCCGAGGTTCCTGACGGTGGTGAACCCCGAGCGCAGTGTCCGGCGTGCGTTGGCGACCCCGCGGAGCATGCGCAGCGGCGGGTCGTCCTGGACGGGGGAGAGGCCCGGGACCTCGCCCCGGCCTCCCATGAGGAGGTTGACCTCCATGTCCATCAGGCCGGGCAGCAGGGTGACGTCGCCCAGATCCAGGACGTCACCCTCGCCGCCTTCTCCGCCGCCGCTTGCGATGCGGTCGCCGTCGACGGTGACCAGGCCCGGTTCCTCGATCTGCCCCGTCTCGACGTGCAGGACGCGGGCGGCCTTGATCGTGACCATGCTCAGACCTGCGGCTCGGCGATGACGTCGAGGTAGGCGGCGCCCGAGTCGGGGACGCGGGGCTGCTTCCAGACCTCGATGGGGAAAGACACCATGACGAGGGAGAACATGAGCAGCATCAGATTGCGTTCGGGCTCGGGCAGGTCGTCGAGCGGGAACTTGTCGAGGTGTGTCGTCGCGCGGTCCAGCAGGGGGAACGCCGCGTCGTAGAACGCCTGCATGTCCGCCATGCTGCTGGTGAGACGCTTGGCGTAGCGTTCGCGTTCGCTGCCGAGGACCCAGTCGCTGTAGGGCTCGAGTTCGGCGAAGTCACTCGGCAGCATCGGCGTGCTCCTTCACGTAGTCCCTCACGACCTTGTGGAGGTGGCGCAGGAGGATCTCCTGGTCGTTGAGGGGGAAGTCGGTGACGTAGCGGCCCTTGAGCATGGTCTGGGTGGCCTCGAGGGTGTTGCCGTCCTGGAGGGCGTACTCCTTGAAGGTGACGGCGGTGAGTTCCTGGGCGAGGCGGTCGCGGGCCGTCTTCGCGGGGACGAAGTAGAGGTTCGCCTCGAACAGGTGCTTGTCCACGGCCGTCGGCCAGTAGTGGTACGTCAGATACCAGCCCGGTGCCCACAGAAGCAGCATGAAGTTGGGGAACAGCACGAAGGAGTCGGTGCCCCAGGAGTGGTGGCGGGCCGGGTTGACACCGGCCGGCAGCGGGTCGAGGCCCGCGATGTCGGGCCGGTCCCAGGGGCCGAACAGACCGCTGCGCAGCTCCCGTTCGATCGGCTTGACCATCGAGGGGTCCTTCGGCGGCGCCATGCCGCCCCAGGACGAGATCATCGAGTGGGGGCTGTGCAGCTCGTAGTGGAGCGCCTCGAAGCCGTAGCCCAGGAGCTTCTCCGCCTCCTCCTTGGTGGCCTGCTTCTGGTGCAGGACGGGCGCGTGGTAGAACTCCGCGAAGGCGTCGATGAACAGCTTCCAGTTGCTGCCGACCTCGGCCTTGTAGGTGAAGACGTCGGTCATCTCGTGGAAGGGGTAACCCTCCAGGCCCTTGGCCATGTCCCCGAGGTACTCCCGCAGGCTCTGCTGGGGGTCGAGGTTGACGAAGACGAAGCCTTCCCAGATGTCGCAGGCGACTTCCTTGAGGCCGTAGTCGTCCTTGTCGAGGTCGAAGAACTCGCCCTCCTGCTGGACGAAGGTGAGCTTGCCGGTGAGGTCGTAGCGCCAGGCGTGGTACTTGCAGGTGAACTGGCGGCAGGTGCCCTTGACCTCCTCGCCCGGGAAGTCGTTCCAGACGAGCTTGTTGCCGCGGTGGCGGCAGACGTTGTGGAAGGCGCGGATCTGCTGGCCGCGGCCGCGGACGATGATCAGTGAGGTGCCGGCGGCGGCGAGTTCCTTGGTGAAGTAGTGGCCGGGCTTGGGGACCTGTTCGACGCGGCCGACGTTGAGCCAGGTCCGCTTGAAGATGGCCTCGCGTTCGGCCTCGTAGTAGGCGGGATCGATCGAGTCCTCGTAGTTCACGGGACTCGTGCCCAGTTCGGGGTACTGCTCGGTCCAGCTCCCGGCCTCAGGCTTGCTGAAGTGTGGCATGGCTGCTCCCCTTTCCGGAGTGAGAATAGCATTCTCATTCAGCGATAGTGAAGTTCTCCGCAGGTAGGCCGGGATCGAGCTCCACCTCGAAGGTGTTGAGGACCATGGCCAGCAGGCCGTACGTGCCGACGGTGAAGACCAGATCCATCAGCTGCCGGTCGTCCAGCTCGGCGGCGAGCGCCCGGTAGGTGTCGTCGGACAGGCCCGAATCCGCCTCCAGTTCGTCCACTGCCCGGGTGATCGGGGTCGGCCTGCCGGCGCGGATCGCGTCGATCTCCTCGTCGGTGACGCCGGCCTTCCGCGCGATCAGCACGTGCTGGACCCACTCGTACTGGCAGCGCCTGCGCCAGGCCACCCGCAGGATGGCCAGCTCGCGGGTGCGCGGAGACAGTGTGGAACCGCCGCCCAGCAGATACCGGTTGTAGCCGAGGAAGGCCGTGGCCAGTTCCGGGTGCTGTGCGAAGAGGCCCAGGACGTTGGACGGCGGCAGTCTGCGCCCCGGCGCGAGGGACGCCAGCGCCTCGGTGTCCCACTCGTCGTAGGGGAGCGGCGGGATACGGTTCATGTGTTGCGGCCCCCGTTCACGCCCAGGATCTGGCCCGTGATGTAGCCGGCCTCCTCCGACACGAGGAACGCGCAGGCCGCGGCGATGTCCTCCGGGCGGCCGACCCGTCGTACCGGAGTGCGCTGGATGTGCTCCTCGACCGTCCCGCCGAGCAGTTCGCGCGCTTCCGCCTTGCGCAGCATCGGGGTGTCGATGAAACCGGGCGGCACCGCGTTGACGGTCACGCCGAACGGGCCCAGCTCCAGGGCCAGTGCCTTCGTCAGGCCGTTGACCGCCGACTTGGACGCCACGTAGTGCGTCATGAACGGCTGGCCCGACTGGGCGCTGGAGGAGGAGATGTTGACGATCCGTCCCCAGCCCGCCTCCATCATGTCCGGAAGCGCGGCCTGTACGCAGTGGAAGACGCCGTTCAGATTGACGTTGATCACCCGGTGCCAGGCCTCGAAGGTGAGGTCGGAGAAGCGCTTGAAGCCGTCCATTCCGGCCGCGTTGACCAGGATCGTGACGGGTCCCAGCCGCTCCCTGACCGCGGCCAGCGCCGCATCGACCTGGGCCCGGTCGGCGACGTCGGTGGCCGGAACGACACTCGTGTCCGACGGATTGAGGTCGAGCGCGGCGACCTGGTAGCCGTCCTTCGCCAGCCGCTCCGCGATGGCCAGACCGATACCGGAAGCGCCGCCGGTGACGACCGCCGTCCTCATGACAGCTCCTCGTCGCCGACGACGGTGGTGCGCTGGAGCGTTCGCTCCGAGTCGGCGCTGTACGGCAGCGCCCGGTGCAGCATCCCGGTGTTGTCCCACACCACCAGGTCGCCGACCCGCCAGTCGTGGGTGTAGCGGAACCTCTCCTGCGTGGTCCACTCCAGCAACCGGTCCAGCAGTGCCCGGCTTTCGGCGGCCGCCATGCCGACGATGTGGTCCGCCGTCGCCCCGATCACCAGGGAGCGGCGGCCGTCTCGGCGCTTCCACACCAACGGCGTCTCATGGGTGGGGACTTCGCGCCAGCCCGCGAGTACCTCGGGTCCTGGGTCGGGCGTCACCAGCCGCTGGGCCGCCTCGAAACTGTGCACCACGCGCAGGTCGTCGTACTGCTTGCGGTCCGCCTCCGGAAGGTTCTCGTACGCCGCGTAGGTACTGGCGAACTCGGTCCCGCCGCCGGTCATGGCCACGTGCCGGGCGGTCAGCGTGGTCGTCCTGGTCGGTACGGGGTCGATGGTGCCGTCGATGTGCCAGTGGAACGTCCCCTTGAGGTACTGGGACGTCGGGTTCCTGGCCGGGTCGAGCGAGACGGTGAAGATCTCCTTTCCCCGCACCGCGAAGACCTTGCCCAGCTTGCGGCTGAAGGCCAGTTGGCCTTCGTCGTCGAGGTGCAGCCCGCGGATGAGAAGGATGCCGCGCCACTGGAGCGCCTCCGCGCACCGGCTGATCAGTTGATCGTCGAGCAGATTGCCGACGCCGGTGACCTCTACGCCCAGGCTCGGGCTGAGGGCCTTCGTTGCGATCATGAAAATCTCCCTTCCGGATGCGAGAATAGTATTCTCGCCGGTTGGTCTACCGGAAGGCCCGGGACGGCGAGCCTCTCGCCTCCTGTCGTCCGGCGGGATGAGTCTTCGATCCTGAGTGATGGTCAGGTTTGGCCGGTCGTCGCCTTCTGTGATCTGGCATGACGTTCTCGTTTCCGGAATATTGATTTGCGCACACCGAGAATGTAGTTTCCACCACATCCGAGCAAGGAGGCAGGATGCGGTTCCAGGACAAGGTTGCGATCGTCACCGGCGCGGGCCAGGGCATCGGCGAGGGCTATGCCCGGGCACTGGCGGCCGAGGGCGCCCGCGTGGTGGTCGCCGAACTCAACGAGGCACAGGGCGAGCGGGTCGCCAAGGAGATCGGCGACGCGGCTCTGTTCGTCAAGGTGGACGTGGCCGACCCGGAGTCGACGGAGGCGATGGCGGCCGCCGTGATGGCGGAGTTCGGACGCATCGACCACCTGGTCAACAACGCGGCCATCTTCCACAGCATGAGGCGCGACGGCCTCACCACGGTTCCCCTCGACTACCTCAACCGCTTCCTCCAGGTGAACATGCTCGGCGCGCTGCACTGCACGCGTGCGGTCGTCCCGCACATGACCGAGGGCGGGTCGATCGTCAACCAGTCGTCCACCGCGGCCTGGATCGGCGGCGGCTACTACGGGCTGGCCAAGGCCGGGATCAACAGCCTGACCGCCTCGCTCGCCGCCGAGCTCGGCGGCAGGAACATCCGGGTCAACGGGATCGCGCCGGGCCCCACGGACACCGAGGCCACCCGGAGCATCGTGCCCAAGGAGTACCAGGAGCAGATGACGAACAGCCTGGCCATCAAGCGGATGGGCACCCCCGAAGACCTGGCACCCACGGTCCTGTTCCTGCTCTCCGACGAGGCACGCTGGCTGACCGGCCAGGTCGTCAGCGTCGACGGCGGACAGGTGGTCCGGCTGTGAAGCGCCTGCTCATCGACGGCCGGCTCGTCGCGACCGACCACACCTTCCCCTCGCTCAACCCCGCGACCGGCGAGGTACTCGACCAGGCCCCCGACGCCACGCCCGCCGAGGCCGAAGCCGCCGTATCGGCCGCCCGCCGCGCCTTCGACACCACGAGCTGGGCGACCGACACCGCCCAGCGCCTGCGCTGCCTCCGCCAGCTGCACCAGGCGCTGACCGACCATCAGGAAGAGCTGCGCGACCTGACGATCGCCGAGGTCGGCGCGCCCCGCATGCTCACCCACGGCCCCCAGCTGGACGAGCCGATCAAGCTGGTCTCGTACTACACCGACCTGCTGGAGAAGTACCCGCTGACCGAGGAGCTCGGCGAGAGCGAGATCCGCGGGCAGCGCCACCGCCGTTGGGTGGAGAAAGAGGCGGCCGGGGTCGTCGCCGCGATCATCCCGTACAACTACCCGAACCAGCTCGCGCTCGCCAAGCTGGTCCCCGCGCTCGCCGCCGGCTGCACGGTCGTCCTCAAGGGCGCCCCGGACACCCCGCTGACCACGCTGTACCTGGGCGAACTGATCGCCGAGCACACGGACATCCCGCCCGGCGTGGTCAACGTCATCGTCTCCTCCGGGGTCGAGGCCGGCGAGGTGCTCACCAAGCACCCCGATGTCGACATGATCACCTTCACCGGCTCCACCGCGACCGGCCGCCGGATCATGGAGGCCGCGAGTGCCACCGTGAAGAAGGTCTTCCTGGAACTCGGCGGCAAGTCCGCCATGATCGTGCTCGACGACGCCGACTTCCGCGCCGCCGCCATGTTCGCGGCCTTCACCATCTGCTCCCACTCGGGACAGGGCTGCGCCCTCACCTCCCGGCTGCTCGTGCCGAGGGAGCACCACGACGAGATCGTCGCCATGGTCGCGGCCGGCCTCGAACGCGTGTCGTACGGCGATCCGGCCGATCCCAAGACCTTCATGGGGCCGCTCATCAGCGAGCGCCAGCGCGACAAGGTCGACGGCATGGTCCAGCGGGCCGTCGCGGCCGGCGCCACCCTGGTCACCGGTGGCAAGCGGGTCGACCCGGGCTTCTTCTACACGCCCACCCTGCTCGCCGACGTCGACCCGGCCGGCGAGATCGCGCAGGACGAGGTCTTCGGACCGGTGCTCGCGGTCATCCCGTACGACGGCGAGGACGACGCCGTACGCATCGCCAACGACTCGATCTTCGGTCTGTCGGGCGCGGTGCACAGCGCCGACGCGCAGCGGGCCATCGCCGTGGCGCGCCGGATCCGTACCGGCACCTTCAGTATCAACGGCGGCAACTACTTCTCCCAGGAAGTCCCCTTCGGCGGCTACAAGCAGTCGGGCGTCGGCCGGGAGAGCGGGGTCGCCGGACTGGAGGAGTTCCTGGAGACCAAGTCCTTCGCGGTGGTGGTCCCGTAATGCGTCCGCTCGAAGGCATCCGCGTCCTCGAAGTCGCCATGTACGGCTTCGTCCCCTCGGCGGGAGCCGTGCTCGCCGACTGGGGCGCGGACGTCATCAAGGTCGAGCACGCCGTGACCGGCGATCCGCAGCGCGGTCTGCGGCAGACCGGCACGCTGCGCGTCGAGGGCGACCCGAACCCCAACATCGAGCACGCCAACCGGGGCAAGCGCAGCCTCGGCCTCGACATGACCCGGCCCGAGGGCAAGGAAGTGCTCTACGACCTGGCCCGCCGCTCCGACGTGTTCCTCACCAGCTTCCTGCCCGGACACCGGCGGCGGTTCGGCATCGACGTGGACGACATCCGCGCGGTGAACCCCCGCATCATCTACGCCCGCGGCAGCGCGCTCGGGCCGCGCGGACCGGAATCCGAGAAGGGCGGGTACGACATGACCGCCTTCTGGGCCCGGGGCGGCACCGCCGCCAGCATCACCCCGCCCGGTGTCGAGGGCATGATCAGCCCCACGCCCGCCTACGGGGACACCATCTCCGGCACGAACCTCGCCGGAGGCATCGCGGCGGCACTGCTGCGGCGCGAGCGCACCGGCGAACCGTCGGTCGTGGACGTCTCCCTGCTCGGCAGCGGCGTATGGGCCAACGGCCAGGCCACCGCGGTCTCGCTGCACCTCGACAAGTCCTGGGTGGCACCGGTGCCCGGTGCCCACGGCTCGCCGATCAACCCGCTGTCCGGCATCTACGCCACGGCCGACGATCGCTATCTGGCCTTCGTCATGCTCCAGCCCGGCAAGTTCTGGGCCGACGTGTGCCACCACATCGACCACCCGGAGCTGGCCGACGACCCCCGCTTCGCCACGGCGGAGCAGCTCGCCGCCCACACCGAAGAGGCCGTCAAGATCCTGCGGACGGTGCTGGCCGGCCGCACCCTCGCCGAGTGGACCGAACGCTTCGCCACCCTCGCCGGGCCGTGGGCCCCGGTGCAGGACACCCTCCAGGTGGGCGCCGACGCGCAGATCCGGGCGAACGAGTACCTGCTCCGGGTCGGCGAGATCGATCTGGCCGCCAGCCCCGTGCAGTTCGACACCACCGCACCCGCACTCGGGCCTGCGCCCGAGTTCGCTGCCCAGACCGAGGAAATCCTCGTGGAACTGGGACTGGACTGGCCCCGCATCATCGAGCTGAAAGAAGCGGGCGCGGTCACCTGACCACCCTTTTTCGGGGAACGAAATCGAGGAGAACCGATGAGACGCTTGCTCATCGCTGTGGCCGTCCTGGCCCTGGCCGGGTGTTCCGCCCGCTCCACCACGTCGCCGAGCGGCGACAAGCCCTCCGCGTCGGCGTCCGACTCCGCCTCGGCGGCCGACTTCGGCACGCTCAGACACGTCTGCCACTCCGGCACCGCCAAGGCCTCCACCGCCCAGGGAGTCACCAACTCCGAGATCAAGATCGGCGTCTTCAGCGACGTCGGCTTCACCAAGAACCCGGAGTTCGTCGACGCGGCCAAGGTGTTCACCTCCTGGTGCAACGACGCGGGCGGCATCAACGGACGCAAACTCGTTCCCGTCACCCACGACTCCAAGCTCGTCGAGGTCCGCCAGCGGATGATCGAGGCCTGTCGCTCGGACTTCGCGCTCGCCGGCGGCGGCGCCGCGCTCGACGGCATGGGCGTCAAGGACAGGCTGAACTGTCTGCTCCCCGACTTCCCCGCCCAGACCAGCCAGGCCATCGGATCGGACCTCCAGGTGACCGTCCAGGGCGCCGCGACCGGCTACTCACCCTACGGGGGCTACTTCTCCTGGCTGCTCAAGGAGGCGTACCCGGCATCGGCGAGCAGCGTCGGCGTCATTGCCGGTGACTCCCCGGTCGTCAAGGACATCACCGCACAGGACAAGGAGACGCTGACCGCGGCGGGTGGCAAGATCACCTACTCGGACCTGTATCCGGCCCAGGGCGTGTCCGACTGGACGCCGTACGCCCAGGCCATCAAGAACAAGAAGGTCAAGGGACTGGTCTTCCTCGGCGACTTCGCCAGTCTGGCCAAGCTGGAGCAGGTCCTCACCAACATCGGCTACGCACCCGACTGGATCGACGCCAACAGCAACGCCTACGGCCCCGCCTTCATCCAGCTGGCCGGTCCCGCGCTGGCGAAGCAGGCCAACTTCGCCGACCTCGGCGGCTTCTCCCCGCTGGAGGACGCCTCCGCCAACCCGGCGACCAAGATGGTCGAGGACCTCTACAAGAAGTACGCCCCCGACGCCCAGGTCACCCTGCCGGCACTGAAGGCCTTCTCCAGCTGGCTGCTGTTCGCCACGGCCGCGGGCGACTGCGCCGAGCTCACCCGCACGTGCGTGTACGACAACGCGCGGGGGCAGACCGCGTGGACCGGCGGTGGCCTGCAGGCCCCGATGGACCTGTCGTCCCCCACCGTGCCTCCCAAGTGCTTCGACCCCGTCAAGGCGACCGCCAAGGGCTGGGTGGCCGCCGACTTCAAGCCGGACACAGGCGCCTATCGCTGCAACGTGACCCCCTACAAGTTCAAGGGCACCTACACCAAGCCCATGACCCTGGCCGATGTCGGCAAGTCGTTGGCCGACCTCAAGTAACCACCCCCGCGGCAGGAAGGAAGCGACGTGAAGGTACGGGTAGACCCGGAGCGCTGCCAGGGTCACACGCTCTGCGCGATGCGTGCTCCGGACATCTTCGAGCTCAGCGAGATCGACGGTCACTCATCGGTGATCAAGGAAGAGGTCTCCGACGACCAGCAGGACGAGGCCGTCGAGGCCGTCAGGTCCTGCCCCGAGCGAGCGATCTTCATCTCCTGAGGGGAGAACAATCCGATGACCACGGACGACACCGTCAACGACGACCCCAAGAGGAACCCGGTGCACTTCGACCGGCACACTCCCGAGTACCGCCACGAATTCCAGGCGGTCACCCAGGAGTTGCAGTCCAAGTGCCCCATCGCCTGGTCGGAGACCTACGGCGGCCACTGGGTCGCCAGTGGCAACCGCGAGGTCTTCGAGCTGGCCCGGTCCGCCGAGTTCCTCTCCAACGACCATGACGTCAAGGGCGAGCGGCGCGGGTACCAGGGCATCACCATCCCGCCGCCGCCCCGGGCGAAGGCCGTCAGGGGCGGGTTCCTGGAGATGGATCCGCCCGAGCAGCGCTACTACCGCCAGACGCTCAACCCCTATCTGTCGCCCGCCGCCATCAGCCGCTGGATTCCGCTGATCGACGAGGTGGCGCGCGCCTGCATCGACGAGAGGATCGAGTCGGGGCGGATCGACTTCGTCGACGACCTCGCCAACGTCGTGCCGGCCGTGCTCACGCTCGCCATGATGGGCATCCCGGTCAGGAAGTGGACCATCTACAACGAGGCGGCCCACGCCTCGGTCTACACACCGCCGAACTCGCCCGACCAGGCCCGCGTCGTCGAACTGCAGAAGGCGATGGGCACGGACCTGGCCAAGACCATCGCGGAGATCCGGCAGACACCGCGACCGGGCCTGGTCGACGCCCTGGTCCGCGCGGAGATCAACGGCCAGACCCCGCCCGACGACGAACTCCTCGGCGTGCTCGCCCTGTTGATCGGCGGCGGCTTCGACACCACCACGGCGCTCACCGCACACGCGCTGGAGTGGCTCTCGGAGCACCCGGCCGAACGGGACCGCCTCAGCCGGGACCGCAAGGCCCTGCTGGACTCCGCGACCGAGGAGTTCCTGCGCTTCTACGCCCCCGCGCCGGGGGACGGACGTACCTTCTCCGCGGACTGCGAGATCGCCGGCACCCGGTTCAAGGAGGGTGAACGGCTCTGGCTGTCCTGGGCGATGGCGAACCGGGACCCGCGGGTGTTCCCGGAACCCGACTCCATCGACATGGAACGCAAGGGCAACCGGCACAGCAGCTTCGGCCTCGGCATCCACCGCTGCATCGGCTCCAACGTGGCACGCACGGTGTTCAAGCGGATGGTCACCCAGGTCCTCGACCGGATGCCGGACTTCCGCTGTGACCCCGAGGGCTCGGAGCACTACGAAACCATCGGCGTCATCCAGGGCATGCGCCACCTCCCGGCGACCTTCACGCCGGGCCCCCGGATCGGTGCCGGGCTCGACGAGACCCTGGAGACCCTCCAGAGGGTCGTCGACGAACAGCGGCTCGCCGAGCCGGTCACGGTACGCAAGGGGCAGGCGAGGATCGATCGCTGATCTTCGGCGGCCCGTCAGGAGTACGTGTGCCACCGGAGCGGTGGCACGGTGAGGAGACGATGTGGCCGGACCCACGGGACGTCCGCTGCCGGTGATCACAGAGGAGAACGAGTTCTTCTGGACCTCCGGCGCGGACGGCCGGTTGCGCCTGACGGAGTGTGAGTCCTGCTCGGCCCTGCTGCATCCACCCCAGCCCGTCTGCCGCTACTGCCGGGGGCACGAGACCGGGGTGCGGGCCGTCTCCGGGTACGCGACGCTGATCGGCTTCACCGTCAACCACCGCTTCAGCGCGCCCGGCATGCCCGCGCCCTACGTGGTGGCGCAGGTCGCCGTCGAGGAGGACACCCGGGTCCGGCTCACCACCAACCTCGTCGAATGCGACCCCGACGAGCTCGAACTGGGCATGCGGCTGGAGGTCGTCTTCGAACAGGCCGAGGACGTATGGCTCCCGCTCTTCCGCCCCGCGGCCGAGCAGGGCCCCCCGGCTCCGCTGCCCTCGGACGAGGTGGAACCCGAGCACATGCGGCGCCACGTACGCCCCATGGCCACGCCCGAGAAGTTCGAGGACAAGGTCGCGATCAGCGGCATCGGGATGTCGGAGATCGGGCGCAGGCTTATGGTCCCGCCGCTTTCGCTGACCGTGCGGGCCTGCGAACGCGCCGTCGCGGACGCGGGCCTGACCCTCGACGACATCGACGGCCTGGCCACCTACCCGGGCGCGGGTGCCTTCGGCGGCTTCGCCGAGGGCGGCATCACCGCGCTGGAGGACGCCCTCGGCATCAGGCCGACCTGGTACAACGGCGGCGCCGAGACCTTCGGTCCGGGCGGCTCGCTCATCGCCGCGATGCTGGCCGTCGCGGGGGGACTCGCGCGGCATGTGCTGTGCTTCCGTACGGTCTGGGAGGCCTCCTACGGCGAGCTGATCCGGCGCGGCCGGATCACCCAGGAAGCCGGTCGCAGGGTCACGGGCTGGCAGAAGCCCTTCGGGGCGGTCTCCGCGGCCCACACCCTGGCCCAGAACGCCCAGCGGCACTTCCACCGCTACGGCACTTCGCGCGAGACGCTCGGCTGGATCGCGCTCAACCAGCGAGCGAACGCCGCGCTCAACCCGACCGCGATCTACCGCGATCCGATGACCATGGACGACTACCTGTCGGCCAGAACGGTCACCACCCCCTTCGGGCTGTACGACTGCGACGTGCCCTGCGACGGATCGGTGGCCGTCATCGTGTCGGCCGTGGACGCCGCACGGGACCTCGCGGGGCCACCCGTCCTGGTGGAGGCCGTCGGCACCCAGATCATGGAGCGGCTCGAATGGGACCAGAGCTCCCTCACCCATGAACCACAGGTGCTCGGCCAGTCCGCCCACCTGTGGACGCGCACGTCACTGCGTCCCTCGGACGTCGACGTGGCCCAGCTCTACGACGGCTTCACCTTCAACTGCCTATCCTGGATCGAGGGGCTCGGCTTCTGCGGCATCGGTGAGGCCAAGGACTTCCTCGACGGAGGCAAGAACATCGCCAGGGACGGACTGCTCCCGCTGAACACCCACGGCGGCCAGCTCTCGCACGGCCGCACCCACGGCCTGGGGCTCGTCCACGAGGCCGTCACCCAGGTGCGCGGCGAGGCCGGAGCGCGCCAAGTGGACGACGCCCGGGTCGCCGTGACGAGCACCGGCGGTCTCACCCCCAGCGGGGTCATCCTGCTGCGGGCGGACACATGACCGGCGTCTCCCGTGTCGTCGACGTCGACGGCATCCCCGTATCGGCGCTGCTCCAGGAGGCGCGCCGGCCCCGTGCCGTCGTCCTGGCGCTGCACGGCGGAGCGGCTCACTCGGGGTACTTCGACTACCCGGGCAGGCCCCACCTGTCGCTGCTGCGCACCGGCACGGCGCTCGGGTTCACCGTCCTCGCGCTCGACCGGCCGGGATACGGCAGCTCCGCCCCGCACGGAGGGGAGCTGGCCCCGGTGGAGCGGCGGGTCGATCTCGCCTACGCGGCGGTGGACCGGCTGCTCGCCTCGCGTCCGCGCGGGGCGGGCGTCTTCGTGCTGGCGCACTCGATCGGCTGCGAGCTGGCGCTGCGCATGGCGGCCGACGAGCGGGGGAGTGACCTGCTGGGCGTGGAGATCGCCGGCACCGGACGCCACCACCACGACGACGCGGTGGACATCCTGGGTGTGCGGCACAACGAGTCGTGGCCGAGGCCCTCGGGCGGCAGCGTGCGGGACCTGCTGTGGAATCCCTCGCACCTCTACGAGGACGAGGTCGTCGGCGGCGCCCGGTTCGCCTCGCCCTCGCCCTCCTACGAGGGAGTCGTGGCCAGGAGCTGGCCGCTGGTCCTTCCCGAACTCGCCCCGCAGGTGCGCGTCCCCGTGCACTACAGCCTCGGCGAGCACGAGCGGGTGTGGCGCTCCGGGCCCGCGGCGCTGGCCGACATCGCGTCCCTGTTCACGGCCTCGCCGCGCGTCGTCGTCGACGAACAGGCGGACGGCGGCCACAACCTGAGCATCGGGCTGACGGCGATGGCGTACCACCTCAAGATCCTTTCGTTCGTCGAGGAGTGTGTGCTGGCTCGCGCGAGCGCGGCACAAGAGCGGCCCGGGAGGGCGAGTTGAGCGACGCGGACGTGGCAGCGCTGCTGCTGGTACGGGTGGTCCTGGGGATCGTGATGATCGCGCACGGACTCAACCACTGGCGGGGCGGCGGCCGGATCGCGGGCACGGCCCGCTGGTTCACCGGCCTCGGCCTGCGCAGCGGCACGCTTCAGGCGTGGATGAGCGTGGTCACCGAAGTCGGCGCGGGCGCCCTGCTGATCGCCGGGCTGCTCACCCCACTGGCCTGCGCCGCGGTCATCTCGGTGATGCTGGTCGCGGGCGTCCTCGCGCACCGGCCCAACGGCTTCTTCGTCTTCAAGGAGGGCTACGAGTACGTCCTCGTCCTGGCGGTGGTCGCGCTGGCCCTGGCGGTACTGGGCCCCGGCCGGCTCTCCGTGGACCACGCCGGGGACATCGCGGTGACCGGCTGGGCCGGCGGCGGCATCGCCCTCGGGGTGGCCGTGGCGGCGACGGCCGGTCTGCTCGGCGTGTTCTGGCGCCCGGCACCGAAGTCGACCGAACCCGACTCGACCGAACCCGACTCGACCGAACCGAAGCCGACCGGCACGGCGGAAGCTCCCGCCGTGCCCGGACAACCGGCCGAGCAGGAGGCCCGCTGATGCGCGTCGGATTCATAGGCCTGGGCAGTCAGGGCGCCCCCATGGCGCGTCGGATCGTCGACGCGGGCTTCGAGACGACCTTGTGGGCGCGCCGTCCCGCCTCGCTCGCCCCCTTCGACGACACGCCCGCGAAGCGTGCCGGGTCCCCCGCCGAACTGGCCGCCGCCAGCGACCTCGTGTGCGTGTGTGTCGTCGACGACGCGGATGTCGAGGAGGTCGTCGCGGGGGACCGCGGGGTGCTGGCGGGCCTTCGGCAGGGAGGGGTGATCGCCGTGCACAGCACCGTCCACCCCGACACCTGCCACCGTCTCGCCGACCGGGCCCGCGCCCACGGGGTCACGCTGATCGACGCGCCGGTGAGCGGCGGCGGCCCGGCGGCAGCCGAGGGCCGTCTGCTGGTGATGGTCGGGGGCGAGTCCGGCACCGTCCGGTTCTGCCGCAAGGTGTTCGAGACATACGGCGATCCCGTGGTCCACATGGGGCCGCTGGGCTCCGGGCAGCTCACCAAACTCCTCAACAACGTGCTGTTCACGGCCAATCTCGCGACCGCGGCCGGCGCCCTCGCGCTCGGCCGGGAGTTCGACGTCGATTCCGCCGGTCTCGCCGAGGTGATGGCCCACGGCAGCGGATCGAGCTTCGCGCTGGGCCGGATCGCGGCGGCCGGCGGGAGGCTCGACCGCATCGCGTCCCAGGCGGGAGCGCTGCTGCGCAAGGACGTCCGGCTGGTGGCCGATCTGGCAGGCGTGGCGAAGGTCTCGACCGGCATCGTGCTGGACGCGGCGGACGCCACCCTCGCTCTGATCGAGCACGAGCGCTGAGCCCCGACCGTACGGCGGCCGGCGCCGAACGGTACGTGTTCGAGGGGTCCCCTGACGGCGACGGCAAACGTAGTGTTACGTCGGCACGGTCCGTCGCGGGAGGGGTACCGGATGAAAGAGACCCGGCGCGAGGAGATCCTCGATGCGGCCCTGCGGGTGTTCGCGGAGCGGGGCTACCGGGGGACCTCGATCGACGCGGTCGCCGAGCGGGCGGGACTGACCCGGCAGGGCGTGCTGCACTACTTCCCGAGCAAGAAGAAGCTCTTCATGGCGCTCCTGCGCTTCCGGGAGGACCTCAACCGCGAGCATCTCGTCGGCCATGACCACCAGGACGACTGGCCGGCCCTCTTCGCCGAGGTCGTCGCCTACGACCACACCTATCCCTGTCTGGCCCAGGTCCACAGCGTGATGCTGGCCGAGGGCGTCACGGGAGCCGACCCGGCGCAGCAGTACCTGCACGACCACTACGAGACCATGCAGGCGCTGATGATGGCCCGGCTCACCGAGCGGTACGGCGAGCGCCTTCCCAGCGGTCTGACCCCGCGGGCCGCGGCCCGGGCCATGCTGGCGATGCTCGACGGCATGCAGCAGCAGTGGCTGCTGGACGGCGAGCAGGACGACTACCCCGAGATCATGCGGGATGTGCTGTCCGTGCTGCTGGGGTCCACGCCCGTATGAAGTCGCCCATGGCGGTCACGGTCTCCGGGTGCGGGCTCGTCGCGTCGGGCCGGATCCGCAGGTCCACCGTGACACCGGAGTGCGCCGCGCGGGTGGCGAACCCCAGCGAGTCGTCCAGCAGGGGATCGGTGCCCGCCGCGAGCAGCTGGACGGGGGGCAGCCCGTGGAGGTTGGCGTGCAGCGGGCTCAGCAGCGGATCGGTCGGCGAGGTGCCCGCGGCGTAGTGCGCGCAGCGGCGCCGCAGGTCGGAGACGTCGAAGGCCGGATCGGCCGCCGCGTTGAGCAACAGGCTCGGGGAGTCCAGGGTCAGGTCGAGCAGCGCCGAGTCGAGCACCCCGCACAGGGGCGGCGGGGCCCCGAGGTCGCGCAGCCGCACCAGCAGGGAGGCCGCGAGCCCGGCCCCCAGCCGCTCGCCCGCGACCGCCACCGGGCCCCTGGACTCGCAGTAGTCGTACGCGGCGTGCACGTCGTCCAGCGCGTCCGGGAAGGTGCCCCCGTAGCGGGCGCAGACCACGACGGCGTCCGTCCACAGAGCGAGACGGCCGGCCAGGTCGAGCGCGGCCTCCGGGGTGCACGAGAGATGCCGGTCGCCGTGCAGATAGAGCACGACCAGTTCGGTGCCGCCGGGCGGCCGTACGACCGGACCGACGGGGCTCGTCTCCACCTGGACCTCACTTGCCACGGGACATCACCTTCTGCGCTGCTTGCCAGTGTTCGTCGGCCACCCACAGGCGGGCGAAGGCGCGCGCCGCCTCGGTCGCCGGTACGGCGCCGCTCATGACGTGCTTGATCTCCCGCGCCGGGACGGAGGCGAGGGAGCGGGCCAGGGCGCGCCAGCCCTGGTCGAACTCGGCCCGCGGCAGCACCCGGTCGATCACCCCGAGCCGCTGCGCCTCCTCGGCGCCGAGCACGGTTCCGGAGGCGGCGAGCAACAACGCCCGTCCCCTGCCGACCAGTTCCGCGAGCCGCTCGGCGCCGCCCCACGCGGGCATGATCGCGAGGTTCACCTGGGTGAAGCCGATCCTGATGTCGTCCGCGGCCACCCGGATGTCGGCGGCCATGGCGAACTCGGCGCCGCCGCCCAGGGCATGGCCGTTCAGGGCGGCGATCACCGGGCCGGGGAAGTGCGCGAGCCGGTCGCAGATCCCGCGCATCCGCAGGGCCATGGCCGTCGCCTCGTCCTCGGTGCGGATCGCGGCCAGTTCCTTCAGGTCGCCGCCCGAGACGAACGCCCGGTCGCCCGCGCCCCTGACGACCAGGGCCAGGGCGTCCGAGGCCGCGTCGAGAGCCTTGTCCAACTGGTCCATGGTGGCCGGCGCGATGGCGTTGCGGGCGTGCGGACGGTCGATGGTGATGACCGCGAGCCCCTGGTCCAATTCAAGATCAACCATGCATGCTTCTCCATGGAGAGAGTGACATTCTCGCTATGTGAATATCATATTCTTGACAAGGGTGGCAGTCCAGGCCGTCGCCGCCCCCTCTCGTCGTACGGTGCACGTCAGTCCTCGTAGACGACGGTGATGTCCGGGGTCACCGGCTCGCCCTGACAGGTCAGCACCCAGCCCTCGGTGACCTCGTCGTCGTCGAGCGCGTTGTTGACCCGCATCTTGGCCTCGCCCTCGGTGACCTGGGCGATGCAGGTGCCGCAGTTGCCCGACTCGCAGGAGAAGGGCGGCATGAGACCGGCCCGGCGCGCGCTCTCCAGCAAGGTCTCGCCGGAGTGCCGCGGCACCGAGCGCCGCTTGCCGGCGAGGACGATGCTGACCGTGCCCTCCTTCTCCGCCGGGGCCGCGCTCCCGCTTCCCGGGTTGCCGGGAGTCTCCTCGGTGGCCGGGGTGAAGCGCTCGGCGAAGATCCGCTCGGCCTCGACGCCGTGCACGAGCAGGGCGCGCTCCGCCAGGTCCATGAAGGATGCGGGGCCGCAGAGATAGAAGTCCGCGTCCACGTCGACGCCGGCGAACTCGCGTACCTGGAGATCCGTGATGAAACCCCCCTGGTCGTCGAGGTGATGGCGGATCTCGAACCGGTCCGGATGCCGCTCGGCCAGTTCGGTCAGCGCGGACCCGAAGATGATCGAGTCGGCGTCCCGGTTGGCCGACAGGACACGGACGCGCCGGCTCGTCGTCGCCAGCGCGGTCTTGATGAGCGACAGGACCGGCGTGATGCCGCTGCCCCCGCAGTAGGCCACCAGGGGATCGTCGGTCTCCCGCAGACAGAACACCCCGGCGGGTGCCGTGGTCTCTATGACGTCGCCGGGTGCGAGATGTTCGTGCATCCAGTTAGACACCAGGCCTCCCGGCACGCGCTTCACCGTCGTCATCAACTCGTCGTCGGTCTCCGGGGAACTCGACATCGAGTAACTGCGCAGGGCGCCACAGGCCCTGACCGTCAGGAACTGCCCGGCCCGGTAGGGGAACGGGGCGTCGAGCACGTATGTGCGCGTGTCGGCTGTCTCCTGGACGATCCGCTTGATCCGGACCGGGTGGAAGCCGTGGTCTCGTACCATGTATGGAATTTAGCTTCTCCCTCTGCGAGAGTGCAATTCTCGCGCTGAGGAGGGAGCTCTCGCCATGCGAACCGCCATGCGAACGATGCCCGCCGAGCTGATCGAACGGTATGAAGCGGAGGGATGGTGGACTCGGGAGACGATCGGGGACCTGCTGGCGTACGGCCTCGACGTCGCCCCCGATGTCGAGTTCCGGGTGCACTCGGCCGTCCGGCCCTGGGAAGGGACCTTCGCCGACGTCGAACGGACGGCCCGCAGGCTCGCCGCGGGGCTGCGGGCCCGAGGAGTCGGCCCCGGTGACGTCATCGCCTTCCAGCTGCCCAACTGGATGGAAGCCGCCGCGGTGTTCTGGGCCTCGGCCTTCCTCGGGGCGGTCGTGGTGCCCATCGTCCACTTCTACGGGCGCAAGGAGGTCGGCTACATCCTCGACGCCGTCGCGCCGCGCGTCTTCGTCACGGCCGACCGCTTCGGCCGGATGGAGCACCAGCCGGACCTGAGCGCCGCGGTCCCCGTCGTCGGTGTCGTGGGGCGGGACTTCGACGACCTGCTCGCCGACGAGCCGCTGTCCGGTGTCATCGCGACGGACCCGGCAGCGCCCGCCCTGATCGCGTTCACCTCCGGCACCACCCGCGATCCCAAGGGTGTCGTCCACTCCCATCGGACACTGGGCTTCGAGACGCGCCAGCTCGCCGGGCTCTACCCGCCCGACCGCGGCCGTCAGCTCACCGCCGCTCCGGTCGGGCACTTCATCGGGATGGTGAACTCCTTCCTGATCCCCGTTCTCGACGGCTCACCGGTGAACCTCGCCGACGTCTGGGACCCCGGGCGGGTGCTGGAGTTGATGGAGAGCGACGGGCTCACCGTGGGCGGCGGGGCGGCGTACTTCATGACGAGCCTGCTCGACCACCCCGACTTCACCCCCCGGCACCTGACCGCCATGAAGTACGCGGGACTCGGCGGGGCGGCGGTCCCGGTCGCGGTCACCACCCGCCTCACGGAACTCGGCATGACGGTCTTCCGCTCGTACGGCAGCACGGAACACCCCTCGATCACCGGCTCCCGATACACCGCTCCCGAGGCGAAGCGGCTCTACACGGACGGCGACGCCCTGCCGGGCACGGAGATCCGGCTGGCCGAGGACGGCGAGATCCTCAGCCGCGGCCCCGACCTGTGCCTCGGGTACACCGATCCGGCCCTGACCGAGCGCGCCTTCGACGGCGAGGGCTGGTACCGCACCGGTGACATCGGGGTGATCGACGAGGACGGCTACCTCACCATCACCGACCGCAAGGCCGACATCATCATCCGTGGCGGCGAGAACATCAGTGCCCTGGAGGTCGAGGAGGCGCTGCTCGCCCTGCCGGCCGTCGCCGAGGCCGCCGTGGTGGCCGCCCCCGACGCCCGCCTCGGCGAACACGCGGCGGCGGTCCTGCGGCTGAGGCCCGGTCACCCCGCGCCCACGCTCGACGACATGCGCGCCCACCTCGAAGGGGCGGGTCTGGCCCGGCAGAAGTGGCCGGAGGAGCTGCGCATCGTGCAGGAGTTCCCGCGGACGGCGAGCGGCAAGGTGCAGAAGTTCGTTCTCCGTCGGGACATTGCCGCACGAGCAAGTTGAGAATAGGATTCTCGCAATCAGCGAAGGAGGATCTCATGCCGTCGCGCGTGTTGCCGTATCCGTTGTTCGACGCCGACAACCACCTGTACGAGACGGAGGATGCGCTCACCCGGTACCTGCCGAAGCAGTACGAGGGCGCCATCCAGTACGTGCAGGTGAAGGGTCGTACGAAGATCGCGATCCGTGGTCGGATCAGCGACTACATCCCCAACCCCACGTTCTCGGTGGTCGCCCGGCCGGGGGCGTGGGAGCAGTACTTCCGGGAGGGCAATCCGGAGGGCAAGTCGCACCGCGAGCTGTTCGGCGAGCCGATGAAGTCGATTCCCGCCTTCCGTGAGCCCGGGCCGCGGCTTGAGCTCATGGACGAGATGGGGATCCAGCAGGCGCTGAACTTCCCGACTCTGGCCAGCCTGATCGAGGAGCGGATGCGGGACGACCCGGAGCTCATCCACGCGGTCGTCCACTCGCTCAACGAGTGGCTGTACGACACCTGGAAGTTCAATTACAAGGACCGGATCTTCACCACGCCCGTGATCAGCCTGCCGATCCTGGACAAGGCGATCGCCGAGCTGGAGTGGTGTCTGGAGCGCGGAGCGCGGTCGATCCTGGTCCGGCCCGCCCCGGTCCCCGGGTTCGGCGGCTCGCGGTCCTTCGCGCTGCCGGAGTTCGACCCCTTCTGGAAGCGGGTCGAGGAGGCGGGGGTGCTGGTGTCGATGCACTCCTCCGACAGCGGCTACTCGCGCTACTCCAGCGACTGGGAGGGCAGGAGCCAGGAGATGACGCCGTTCCAGGCGCAGACCTTCCGGATGCTGGGCGAATGGCGGCCGGTCACCGACTCCGTGGCCTCCTGGGTCTGCCACGGCGCGCTGTTCCGCTTCCCCGAGCTCAAGGTCTCGGTCATCGAGAACGGATCCTCCTGGCTGATGCCGCTCCTCGACCAGTTGGCCGACGTCTACAAGAAGCAGCCGCAGGGCTTCCTGGGCGACCCGGTCGAAGAGGTCAAGAACCGGATCCACATCAGCCCGTTCTGGGAGGAGGACATGGCCGAGCTGGCCGGGATCATCGGTGTCGAGCGAGTGCTGTTCGGCTCCGACTACCCCCACCCCGAGGGCCTGGCCGACCCGGTCACCTACATCGACGCGATCCAGGGCATGAAGGAGGCCGACCAGGCCAAGATCATGGGCGGCAACCTGGCCCGGTTGATCGGCGTATGAAAGGGGAGACCATTCCCCGGATGGTGCTGAGCGCGGCCGACCGCTTCGGCGACGCCGAAGCGGTCGTGGACGGTCAACTCCGGCTCACCTTCAAGGAGTTGGCCGACCGCGTGCGCACCGCCGCGGGAGCGTTCGCGGCGGCCGGCGTCGGCAGGGGCGACCGGGCGGCGATCTGGGCGCCCAACTCCGCCGAGTGGATCATCGCGGCCTTCGGGCTGCTGACCGCCGGCGGTGTCCTGGTCCCGGTCAACACCCGGTTCAAGGCGGACGAGGCGGGCGACATCATCCGCCGCAGCGGGGCCAAGGTCGTCCTCGTCGAGAAGGGCTTCCTCGGTCTGGATTTCGAGGTGCCGTCCGGCGTGCCCGTGATCGACATCAAGTCGGACTTCCTCGCGAGCGGTTCGCCGTACGAGGCCGAGGTCAGCGGCGACGACGTGTGCGACATCGTGTTCACCTCGGGGACCACCGGGCGGCCCAAGGGCGTGCTGATGACACACGCACAGACGCTCCGGCTGTACGCGGAGTGGTGCGACCTGGCGGACCTGAGGGAGGGCGACCGCTATCTGATCGTCAACCCGTTCTTCCACATCTTCGGCTACAAGGCGGGCTGCATCACGTCCCTGATCCGGGGCGCGACCATCCTCCCGGTGCCGGTCTTCGACGTGGACCGGGTCCTCGAACTGGTCGAGCGCGAGAAGGTGACGGTCCTGCCGGGCCCGCCCACCCTCTACCACTCACTGCTGGCCGCACAGGCCGGCCACGACCTGTCCTCGCTGCGGGTGGCCGTCACCGGAGCCGCCGACATCCCGGTCGACCTCGTCCGCAGGATCGTCACCGACCTGCCCTTCCGCTCCGTCATGACGGGCTACGGCCTGACCGAGGCGGGTACGGCCACGGCCTCACGGCCCGGTGACTCCTTCGAGGACATCGCGACGACCGTCGGCACCCCCTGCGACGGCGTCGACATCCGGATCGCGGACGACGGAGAGGTCTTGGTGCGCGGGTACAGCGTCATGCGCGGCTACCTCGACGACCCGGCCGCGACCGCCGAGGCGATCGACCCGGACGGCTGGCTGCACACCGGGGACCTCGGGACGCTCGACGACCGGGGCAGGCTGCGGATCGTCGGCCGCAAGAAGGACCTGTTCATCGTGGGCGGCTTCAACGCCTACCCGGCCGAGATCGAGGGCTTCCTGATGGAACATCCGGCCGTCGCCCAGGCCGCCGTGATCGGCGTACCGGACGAGCGGCTCGGCCAGGTGGGCAAGGCCTTCGTGATCCCTCGCGGGGCCCTCGCGGCGGACGAGCTGATCGCCTGGAGCCGGGAGCGGATGGCCGGGTTCAAGGTGCCCAGGTATGTGGAGTTTCTCCAAGAGCTGCCGCTGAACGCCACCGGCAAGGTGATGAAGGACCAATTGCGATGACGTCTGAAGCGAAGCCGCCGGAGAAGGACGACTTCTCCCGCACGGCCTCCGGGATTCCCCTGAAGGCGGTCTACGGGCCCGCGGATCGGCCTGTGGAGCCGCCCGCGCCGGGGCGCTTCCCCTTCACCCGCGGCAACTACTCCTCCGGCTACCGGGGGCGGCTGTGGACGCTGCGCCAGTACTCCGGCTTCGGCACCGCCGAGGAGTCCAACCGGCGCTACCGCTACCTCCTCGAACAGGGCGGCACCGGACTGTCCGTGGCGCTCGACCTGCCCACCCAGTGCGGTTACGACTCCGACGACCCGGAGGTGAGCGAGGAGGTCGGCCGGGTCGGCGTCGCCCTCGACACGCTCGCCGACGCCGAGGTGCTCTTCGAGGACATCCCCCTCGACCGGATCAGCACCAGCTTCACCATCAACGGCACGGCGGCGATCCTGCTGGCGTTCTACGTGGCCGCCGCCGAGCGCGGCGGAGTGCCACGGGCGAAGCTCACCGGGACGATCCAGAACGACATCCTCAAGGAGTACGCCTCCCGGGGCACCTGGATCTGGCCGCCCGAGCCGTCGCTGCGGCTGATCGCCGACACCATCGAGTTCTGCGCGGCCGAGGTGCCGCGGTTCAACGCGATCTCGGTGGCCGGCGCGCACTTCCGCGACGCCGGCGCCAACGCCGTGCAGGAGATGGCGTTCACGCTCGCCGACGGGGTCACCTACTGCGACACGGTGCTGGCACGCGGCCGGATGACGATCGACCGGTTCGCCCCGCAGATCTCCTTCTTCTTCTACACCCACGGCGACTTCTTCGAGGAGATCGCCAAGTACCGTGCGGGCCGCAGGCGTTGGGCGACGATCGTCCGCGAACGGTACGGCGCGAGCACCGACAAGGCGTCGATGTTCCGCTTCGGCTGTGTGGCCGGCGGGGCCTCCCTGTACGCGCCGCAGGCGCAGAACAACACGGTCCGGGTGGCGTACGAGGCGATGGCCTCGGTGCTGGGCGGTGTGCAGTCGATGTTCACGGCGGCCTGGGACGAGCCGTTCGCGCTGCCCAGCGAGGAGTCGGCGACGCTCGCCCTGCGCACCCAGCAGATCCTCGCCCACGAGACCGGCGTCGCCCGGGTCGCGGACCCGCTCGGCGGCTCGTACTTCGTGGAAGCCCTCACGGACGCCACCGAGGAACGCATCGTCGAAATCATGGCGGACCTGGAACACCACGGGGGAATGGTCCGGGCGATCGAGGACGGCTACCTCCAGGGCCTCATCGCCGACGAGGCCTACCGCCTCCACCAGGACGTCGAGGCGGGCACCCGGCCGGTCGTCGGCGTCAACCGCTTCGCCACGCCCGAGCCGCCGCCCCGGCTGGAGACGTACGAACTCGACGGGGAAGGCCGCGACCGGCAGCTGAAGCGGCTCGCCGACGTGAAGGCCACCCGCGACGCCGCGGCCGTACGGGACCGCCTCGCCGCCCTCGCCCGCGGCGCCGAGGGCACCGACAACCTCATGCCCCTGCTCATCGACTGCGCCAAGGCCTACTGCACGGTCGGCGAGATGGTCGCCGCCCTCAAGGCGGTCTGGGGCGAGTTCCGGCAACCGGTGGTGTTCTGATGCCGACCCGTGTGCTCATCGCCAAACCCGGTCTGGACGGGCACGACCGCGGGGCCAAGATCGTCGCGCGGACGCTGCGCGACGCAGGCTTCGAGGTGGTCTTCACCGGCATCCGCCAGCGCGTCGACACCATCGTCGCGACCGCGCTCCAGGAGGACGTCGCCGTCGTCGGCCTCAGCATCCTCTCCGGCGCGCACCTGGCGCTGACGACGCGGGTCGTGGCGGGGCTGCGGGCCGCCGGGGCCGAGGACATCGCCGTCGTCGTGGGCGGCACCATCCCCCTGGCCGACGTGCCCCGCATGAAGGCGGCGGGTGCGGCGGCCGTCTTCCCGACCGGAACACCCCTCGACGCCATCGTCGCGGAGATGCGCGCCCTGACGGCGGTCGTCCCCGCCTCGCCGTGACGCCCCGACCTGTCCCTGCCGAAGGACGCGGGAGGTCGACCACTCGAAACGTCGGATCCACGAAACATCGAAAGCCGGGAGGCACTGTGCGGGTCGGTGTGATGATCGGGCCGGAGCGTGGAGACTCCGCGCGCAAGGTCGCGCGGATGATCGACGACGTGACATGGGCGGAGCGGGCGGGCCTCGACACCGCCTGGGTGCCCCAGATCCCCACGGACTTCGACGCGTTGACGGCCGTGACCCTGATGGGCGCGCGGACCGAGCGCATCGAGATCGGGACCGCGGTCGTCCCCCTCCAGACACAGCACCCGATCGCCCTCGCGCGCCAGGCGCTGTCCGCGCAGGGCGCCGCGAACGGGCGGCTCGCCCTGGGTCTCGGGCCCTCCCACCACTGGATCGTCCAGGACATGCTCGGACTGCCCTACGAGCGGCCCGCCGCCTTCACCCGTGACTATCTGGAGGTCCTGGACACGGCGCTGCACGGCCCGGGCCCGGTCGACGTCGAGAACGGCACGTTCACCGTGCACAACCCGCTCGACCTCGGCCCCGTGGCCCCGCTTCCGGTGCTGCTCGCCGCGCTCGGCCCGGTCATGCTGGCACTCGCGGGCGAACGGGCGGACGGGACCGTCCTGTGGATGGCCGACGAACGCGCGGTCGCCGACCACGTCGTACCCCGCATCACCAAGGCGGCGGACGGCGCGGGGCGTCCGGCGCCGCGGATCGTCGCGGGCATCCCGGTGTGTCTGTGCCGGCCCGCCGAGGTCGACGCGGCGCGCGAGCGGGCCAACCGGATCCTCGGGGAGGCCGAGATCTCGCCCAACTACCAGCGGCTCCTTGACTACGGCGACGCGCGGGACATCGGCGACCTGTGCGCGGCCGGTGACGAGACGGCCATCGCGGCCCGCTTCCGGCGCTTCGCCGACGCCGGGGTCACCGACCTGTCGGTACGGCTGCTGCCGATCGGCGAGGGACGCGAGGAACTGATCGCCTCCAAGCGCCGGACCCGTGAGGCGCTCGCCGGGATCGCGGCGGACTTCCGATGACCGCCGGCCCCGCGACCCCCGGGCCGCTGGCCGGCATCCGCGTCCTGGAGGTCGGCCACATGCTCGCGGGCCCGTACGCCACGATGATGCTCGCCGACCTCGGGGCCGAGGTCGTCAAGATCGAGCCGCCGGGCGGGGACATCTCCCGACAGGTGAGCGACGCGTACTTCGCCAGCCTCAACCGGGGCAAGCGCAGTGTCCGCTTCGACCTGACCACACCGGGCGGTCAGGAACGACTCGGTGAACTCGTCTCGGACGCCGACGCGTTGCTGGTCAACCTCAAGCCGTCGGCGATCCACCGGCTCGGGCTCACCTACGAGGCACTGAGGAAGTGGAACGAACGGATCGTCTGCGTCGCGCTCACGGGCTTCGGCCTGGACGCGGGCGACGACCCGGCCTTCGACTACGTCGTCCAGGCGGCCACCGGCGTCGCCGCGCTCACCGGCGACCCCGCCGGCCCGCCGACTCTGCCCGGCTACTCCTCGGCCGACAACTCCTCCGGCCTCACCGCGGCACTCGGTCTGCTCGCGCAGATCGTCTCGGGCCGCGGAGGGCAGGTCGAGGTGTCGTTGCGGGACGTGATGCTCTCCCAGCTCAACTACCGGGCGTCCGCCTACCTCAACGAGGGAGTCGAGCCGCGCCGTCTGCCGCTGGGCGCGCACTCCTACTACGTCCCGGCACAGCTCTTCCCCACGTCGGACGGCCACTTGGCCCTGTTCATCACCCACGACAGCTTCTGGAAGTCCTTCGCCACGGAGGCGGGCATCGAGGGCTTCCCGACGATGGCCGAACGCGCGGCGCGTCGCGAGGAGGTGCTCGACGTGGTGACGAAGGCCCTGGCCGGCGACACCGCGACCGCCTGGGAGGCGCGCCTGCGTCCGCTGGGTGTACCCGCGGCGGCCGTACGGACGTTGCCACAGGCGCTGGCGGCGACACCCGAGGCGATCGTGACGGCCGGGGACTTCCGGCTGGTACGCGGGCCCGTGCGGGTGGCCGGGTACGAGCCCGTGTACGGGCCCCCGCCCCGCCTGGGCGAGCACGGCTCGTAGCGCCTGGGCCGTTCACAGCGGTCATGTCGTGTGAAGGGGTCCCGGGAGTTCGACCCCCGGGACCCCTTCCGTTCACTCCGGCATCGACTCCGACTTCTGCACCGTGCCGGTGATACCGCTCGCGTCCTGGCCGGCCAGGCGTACCGCGGCGTGGGCCATCGCCTCCGGGGGTTCGATCATCTCCGGCGGGATCTCGCGTCCGCCGCCCCCGGCCTGCCAGCCCTCGGTGACGACGACACGCGACGGGGCCAGGCAGTTGACCGCGATGTTGTCGGACTTGAGGGTGGCGGCGAGCCCGAGATAGAGGCGCTCGACGCCCGCCTTGGAGACCCAGTACGCGTTGGCGCCCTTGTCGGTCATGCCGACCCCGTTGGTCGTCACCGCCACCAGCGAGCCCCCGCCGCGTGTCCTGATGTGCGGGATGACGGCCTTGGTGACGAGGAAGACCCCGGTGAGATTGACGTCCAGGCACAGCTGCCAGCGCTTGAGCGGGGTGGACTCGACCGGGCCGAGCCACATGACCCCGGCGTTGGCGATCAGGATGTCGATCCCGCCGAACTCCGCGACGGTCGCGGCCACGGCGGCCTCGACCGACGCCTCGGAGGTCACGTCGCACGCGACCGCGAGGGCGCGGCCACCCGCCGACGTGATCCGATCGGCCACGGCGTGGATCGTGCCGGGTATCCGGCCCTCCTCCTCGGAGCGCGCGGCGACCGCGACCGCGGCTCCGGCCTCCGCGAGCCCCCGCGCTATGTTCCGGCCGATGCCCCGGCTCGCCCCGGCGACGAACGCCACCTTCCCCTTCAGCTCGCCGCTCACGTTCACTCGGCCGTTCACTCGGCCGGTCACTTCGGCGGGAACCGGAGGGCGCCGTCGAGGCGGATGACCTCGCCGTTGAGATAGTCGTTCGCGCAGATGTGCTCCACGAGAGCCGCGTACTCGGGGGAGCGGCCCATGCGTTTGGGGTGCGGGACCTTGGGCCCCCAGTAGGCCTCCAGTTGGTCGCCGGCCGCGCCGTAGGCCGGGGTGAGGAAGGTGCCCGGGGCGATCGTGACGACCCGGATGCCGAGCGGCGCGAGGTCGCGCGCGGCGACGAGGGTCATGCCGACCACCCCGCCCTTGGCGGCGGCGTACGGGATCTGCCCGATCTGCCCCTCGTACGCGGCGATCGACGCGGTGTTGACGATGACACCCCGGTCACCGTCGACCGCCTCCTGTCGTGCGATGGCCGCGGCCGCCAGGCGCATCACGTTGAAGACGGCCGTGAGGTAGAAGTCGATGGTCTTCCGGAAGCCCGCGAGGTCCAGGGGTTCGCCGTCCTTGCCGACCAGTCGGCCGCCACTGGCCGGGCCGCCGTGCGCGTCCACCGAGATCCTGAGCGGTCCCGCCGCCTCGGCCTCGGCCATCGCCGCCTTGACGTCGTTCTCGTCGGTGGCGTCCGTGCGTACGTAACGCACCCCCAACTCCGCCTCGAGCGCCTTGCCCTTCTCGTCGGCGAGGTCGGCCACGACCACCTTCGCTCCCGCCGCGTGGAGGCGACGGACGGTGGCCTCGCCCAGGCCCCCCGCCCCACCGACCACGACCGCGGAACTCCCACTGATCTGCATCAAGGTTATCCTCTCTTGCAAGCAGGGCTCTGTGTATACGAGAATAGCATTCTCATGAATATCACCATGATCCTTGAGATGGCGGCTTCGGCCGGCGATCGGGCGGTGATAACGGCGGGCGGCCGTTCGTTGACCGCCGCCGAACTGCTGCGCCGCGCCCAAGCCGCCGCCCACCGCTTCCGGGGCCGTCAGGCCGTCATCCATCTCGGCGCCAACCAACTCGCCTATCCCGTAGCCCTGTTCGGAGCCGCTCTGGCGGGCGTTCCCTTCGTCCCGGTCAACTACCGTCTCGGTGAGCAGCAGTTGAACGCCCTGCTGGACCGTCATCCCGGCGCCGTGGTCCTGCGCCCGGCAGACCTCGACGCCCTCCTCGACGAACAGCCGGACGTGGAGTTCCTGGACCCGCCGCAGGACCAGGACTCCGTCGCCGTGCTGCTCTACACCAGCGGCACGACCGCGGAGCCCAAGGCGGCCGTGCTCCGGCACCGCCATCTGCTCGCCTACGTGCTGAACACCCAGGAGTTCGCGTCGGCCGAGGAGGGCGACGCGTCGCTGGTGGCGGTACCGCCGTACCACGTCGCGGGACTGATGAACCTGCTGACGAACCTCTACTCCGGCCGCCGGATCGTGTACCTGCAGACGTTCGAACCACGGCAGTGGCTGGAGACCGTACGCGGGGAGCGGATCACCCACGCCCTCGTGGTCCCCACCATGCTCGCCCGGATCGTCGCCGAAGTGCCCGGCGACGACGCCGGGACCCCCCTGTTGCGCAGCCTCGCCTACGGCGGCGCCCGCACCCCGCAGCCGATCGTGGAACGGGCGTTGCGCGTCTTCCCGCAGACCGGCTTCGTCAACGCCTACGGCCTGACCGAGACCGCCTCCTCCATCGCCGTCCTCGGCCCCGACGACCACTGGCAGGCGTCCGTGTCGGACGACCCCGCGGTACGCGACCGCCTCGGCTCGGTGGGCCGGGCGCTGCCCGGGATCGAGATCGGGATCCGCACGGACGACGACAAGCCGGCCCCGGCGGGGGAGACCGGCCTTGTCTTCGTGCGGGGGGAGCAGATCTCCGGCGAGTACGGCGGCCGCAGCGCCCTGGACGCGGAGGGCTGGTTCGCCACCCGGGACCGGGGACGGCTCGACGCCGAGGGCTACCTCTTCATCGAGGGGCGGGCCGACGACACCATCATCCGCGGCGGCGAGAACATCGCCCCGGCCGAGATCGAGGACGTACTCCTCGCCCACCCCGGCATCGTCGAGGCGGCCGTCGTCGGGCTGCCCGACCCCGAGTGGGGGCAGCGGATCGTCGCCATCGTGGTCGGCGCGGGCGACCCGGCGGAGATCCGGCAGTGGGTCAAGGACCGGCTCCGCTCGTCCAAGACGCCGGACGCCATCGTGTTCCGAGCCGAACTCCCCAAGACCGAGACCGGAAAACTGCTGCGCCGCACCCTCCTGGCCGAGTTGGAGACCACCCATGCCTGAAGCAGTCATCGCGTCCGCCCTGCGCACCCCCATCGGCACCGCCGTCAAGGGCGCCCTGCGCGACACGACCGCGTTCGACCTGGCCCACCACATCGTCAGCGCGGCGGCCGAGGGTCTCGACCCGGCCCTCATCGACGACGTGATCCTCGGCGAGGGCCTCTACGGCGGTGGCGTCCTGGCCCGGCACGCCGCGGTCACCGCGGGGCTCACCTCGGTCGCGGGGCTCGCCAACAACCGGCACTGCGCCGCGGGCATGGCCGCCGTCCAGAGCGCCGCCGCGAGCGTGATGGCGGGCATGGACGAACTCGTCATCGCCGGCGGCGTCAACTCGGCCTCCACCTCCCCGAAGGCGCTCTTCCGGGTCAACGGGGAGTGGGAACCCTGGATGTCGCCCACCCACCCCGACCGCCCCGACGCCCCCAACAAGGACATGTCGATCACGGTGGGCTGGAACACCGCCGTCGCGGCGGGCCTCACCCGCGCCGAACTGGACGCCTGGGCGCTGCGCTCGCACCGCAACGCCGTGGCGGCCATCGACGAGGGCCGTTTCAAGGAGGAGATCGTCCCGATCGAGACCCCTCACGGTCTGTTCTCCGTGGACGAGCACCCGCGCCGGGACACCAGCGCCGAGAAGCTGGCCAGGCTGAAGCCGCTGCACCCGGAGATCGACGGGTTCAGCATCACGGCGGGCAACGCCGGGGGCGCCAACGACGCTGCCGTCGCCCTGGTCGTCGCCAGTGACACGACGGCGGTCCGTGAGGGGCTGACGGTCCTGGGCACCGTACGGTCCTGGGCGTCCGTCGGCGTCGACCCCGCCGAGATGGGCCTGGCCCCGGTGAAGGCGATCCCCAAGGCCCTGGCCCGCGCCGGCCTGTCGATCGCCGACGTCGACCTGTTCGAGATCAACGAGGCGTTCGCCTCGGTGCCCGTCGCCGCCGTCCGGCTGCTCGAACTCGACCCGGACACGGTGAACTTCAGCGGCAGCGGCTGCTCCCTCGGCCACCCGGTCGCCGCCACCGGGGCCCGCATGCTGGTCACGCTCGTCCACGAACTGCGCAGGCGCGGTGGTGGCATCGGCGTGGCCGCCCTGTGCGCGGGCGGCGGAATGGGGTCGGCGACCGTCATCGAGGTCCCGGCACCCTGACCTGACGGCGCGCCCCGGCGTACGGCGCGTGCCCGCGCCGGGCCGGGGCGCCCCACTGATCAGCGCCGCGGACGGACCCCGGCGCGCCGGTGGGCCGGCTCCGGAAGCCGCCGGTGGATCAGTTCCGGAAGCGGAGCAGCGCCTCCTGGGCGTACGAGGCGACGAGAGAGCCGCCCTCGGTCAGGACGTCCCCCCGGCCGAAACAGCGGCCGTGGGCCAGGATCGGGCTGTGCTGGTGCAGCAGCAGCCAGTCCCCGGTACGCAGCGGCCGGTGGAACCAGAGACTGTGCGAGGTGACGGCGGAGGTGAACGCCGTACGCGAGTCCCGCTGCGAGATCCCGTCGAGGCGGCGCACGGCGGTGCCGATGAGCGTCAGGTCGGTGGCGTAGGCGATGAGCGCCGGGGCGAGTTCGGGGGCGACCTCCGGCGTGCGCATCCACAGGTCGTACTCGGGCGGCTCCGCCTTCGGGGACTCCAGGTCGGTGACCGACCGGGTCGTCCAGGGGATGAGGCCGAGGTCCACGTCGTGCTCCGCGCCGGGCACGGAGGGGACCTTGAAGTCGCTCTGCTGGTCGAGTCCGTCCTCCTCGGCGTGCAGGGACGCCGAGGCGGTGGCGATGACGCCCGGCGTCTGCCGGGCGACGATCGTCAGCGTCGCGAAGGTGGCGCCCTCGCGATGGCGCGTCACTTCGTAGCGCACGGGTTCGTCGGTCAGGCCCTCGCGCGGGAACTGGGCGTGCAGGGACTTGACGGCCTTGTCCGGGCAGGTGAGTGCGGCGGCCCGGACGAACTGGGCGAGCAGCTGCCCGCCGAACAGCCGGTGATAGCCGAGGTGTTGGTTGGACCCTTCGAAGCCCGTGACGGGCTCGGGTGCCGACGGATCGCGGCGCAGCTCCAGGCAGGCGAGCAGGTCGTTCCAGAGGTCGGTCACAAGCACTCCCGGTGCGGTTCGGTGGGATGCGACGGGTTGCGGTGGGTGGTGATGGCTGTGGTGTGGCGTTCAGTGCGTGGGTCAGCAGGCGCGCAGGCGCGCGACGAGGTCCATGGCGGCTTCACGGTCCAGGCTCGGCGGTGGGGTGAACGAGAGCCGGGTCAGCAGCCCGCCGAAGCGGTCGGCGACCCGGGCGGGCAACTCGTCCGCAGGGGCGACGATCGCGAACGCGTCGACCATCTCGTCCGTGATCAGCCCGGCCATGTCCGGCCAGCGCCCGGCCTTCGACAGCGCGGTCAGCTCCTCGCTCGCGCCGTCCCAGCCGTGCAGCGCGAAGACACCCCGGTACGCCGGTGTGGAGGCGTAGAAGGCGATACGGCCGCGGAGCACCGGCAGGGTCGTCTCGATCTCCTTGTCGGTGCCCGTGACGATGAACGGGGTGCCCAGCACCTCGAAGTCGTCGAGGGACACGCCCGCGCGTGCGCGCCCCTCGCGCAGGGCGGGCAGCGTCCGTTCGCGGATCCAGCGGGCGGTGGTGTAGCCGTGGCAGAGGAAACCGTCCGCGACCTCACCCGCGACCCGGGTCATGAGGCCGCCGACGCCGGCGAGCAGCACCCGGGGCGGCCCGAAGTCGTGCGGGGGCGGCACGAAGTCCGGGGGCATCAGGGTGTGGCGGTAGTACTCGCCCTGGAAGTCCAGGGGGGTGCCGTCGTGCCACGCCGACCAGATCGCCCGCAGGGCGAGGACGTACTCGCGCATCTGCGCGGCCGGTCTGCCCCACGGCATGGAGAACCGGCGTACTACATGGGCCTTCACCTGCGAGCCGAGACCGAGCATGAACCGGCCGCGGCTGTGCCGTTGGAGGTCGTCGGCGGTGTGGGCGAGGGTCATCGGGGAGCGGGCGAGCGCCACCGCGATGGACGTGCCCAGGGCGATGCGCCCGGTCGCCCCGGCGGCGACGGCCAGGGGGAGGAAGGGGTCCTGATCGACCTCTCCGGCCCACGCGGCGTCGTAGCCGTGGTCCTCGAGGGTGCGGGCCCGTTCCACGGCGTCCGACAACCCGCGGACCGTACCGTCGATTTTCATGTGACGATAGTAAGGTATGCACAATCTGAGAACGAGGTTCTTGCGGCTGTGGGGTTGAGTCGGCCGTGAGGTTCTTCCGGATGGGTGGAGGTGGCGCTTTGGCCGGGCGGGAGCCTGTCGTCCTTGTAGACGTCGAGGAGCGGATCGCGACGGTGACGCTCAACCGGCCCGAGGCGCGCAACGCGCTGAGCCGGGAGGTCACCTTCGCGCTGTGGGACGCGGTCACGGCCGCGGGGAAGGCCCTCGACGTCGATGCCGTGATCCTGACCGGCGCGGATCCCGCGTTCTGCGCCGGGGTCGACCTCAAGGAGGTGTCGGGGGAATCGCCGCCGAGCGCCGTCCCGCGGGCGCCCGGCCAAGGGCCGGAGCGCGACGCCAATGGCCTCTTCCGCTTCCTGCCGGTGATCGGCAAGCCCGTCATCGGGGCGGTCAACGGCGTCGCGGTGACCGGCGGGCTCGAAGTGGCCCTGCAGTGCACGTTCCTGGTGGCGTCGCGGCGCGCCCGGTTCGCCGACACCCACGCCCGGCTCGGCATCATGCCGGGCGGCGGCGCGACCGTACTCCTCGCCCAGGCCGTCGGGCACCGGCGGGCCGTCGAGATGTCGCTCACCGGCAACTTCCTGACCGCCGAGGAGGCGCTCGGCCTCGGACTGGTCAACCATGTCGTGCCGCACGAGGAGTTGCTCCCCTTCACCCGTAGGCTGGCCGCCGACATCGTGAACAACGACCAGCGCGGTGTCCACCGGTTGCTGTGGCACTATCGCCAGATCGCGGGCGCGGCCACCCTCGACGAGGCGCACCTCATCGAGGGGTACATGGCCGAGACCTGGCAGCCGGGCACGAGCGAGGTCGCCGCCCGGCGCGCCGACGTCACTGCGCGGGGACGGACGCAGGCCCGGTCCTGACGTCACGGCAGGAGGGCACGGACGGTATGACGGCGTACGTCGTGGACACGACCGGCGGCAAGGTGCGTGGCGCCGAGATCGACGAGGGCGTCCTCGCCTGGCGCGGCATCCCCTACGCGGCTCCGCCCGTGGGCCCCTCGCGCCTGCGACTGCCGCGTCGGGCCGAGCCGTGGAGCGGGGTGCGCGACGCGACGGCTTACGGGGCACCCGCCCCGCAACCGCCGATGCCGGTCCCCGCCGGTGCGGCAGGTCCCACCGACGCTCCCGCGCTGCCGGAACCGTCCGAGGACTGCCTGTACGTCAATGTGACGGCCCCGGCCGACGCTGCGGACCTCCCCGTCCTGCTGTGGATCCACGGCGGCGGATACCAGGTCGGCACCGGGAGCGACATCGCCGGGGACGGCCGTACCTTCGCACGCCGCCATGACGTGGTCGTCGTGACGTTCAACTACCGGCTGGGCGCGCTCGGGTTCCTCGCCGTGGACGGCGAGGAGCACACGGGCGCCTTCGGCCTGCACGACCAGATCGCCGCGCTGCGCTGGGTCCGCGAGAACATCGCCGGTTTCGGCGGCGACCCGGACCGGATCACGCTCTACGGACTGTCCGCCGGCGCCAAGTCCGTCGCCAACCTGCTCGCCTCACCCCTCACCCGGGGCATGATCCACCGGGCCGCCTCGTCGAGCGGCGGGGCGGACCACATCGCCGACCAGGACCAGGACGCCGCGATCACCCGGCGGTTCCTGCGCGCACTGGGAGCCGGAACGCGGCACCTCCGGAAGGTGAGCGCCGAGGAGTTCCTCGCCGCGCAGACCGCGCTGGGCGAGGGCACGCGGGCCGGCTGGCTGTGGCGCCCGTCCCTCGACGGTCTCGCCCTCACCGTCAGGCCGTTGGACGCCATCGAGGCGGGCGCCGCCGCGGGGATCCCACTGCTGGTGCAGACGTGCGTCAACGAATGCGCCCTCTACCAGCTGCTGGATCCCGACGCGGCCGAGCAGGCCGACCGCGTGCTGGAGGAGTACTTCGGTACCGCCGCACGCGACCGGATCCTCGCCGCGTACATCGCGGCGCGTCCCGAACTCGCCCATGATCCGGTCCAGTTGCGGGTCGACCTCATGACCGACGAACGGTACGGCATCCCCTCGGCCCGCCTCGCCGACGCCCAGTCCGCGCACGCCCCCGTGTGGCGCTCCCGCTACGACGTGCCGCTGACCGGCCTGCCGCCCGCCGTCGCCCCGTCCGGTGCCCTGCCCGCGATGCACGGCACGGACGGCGACGCCGTCTGGCTCGGCGGGCAGGGCGTGAACCAGCGGCTGCACGAGGCCTGGGCGGCGTTCGTCACGACCGGCGTCCCCACCGCCGAGGCCCTGCCGAGCTGGCCCGCCTATGGCGTCGCCCGGCGCACCACCATGGTCTTCGACGCGGCCGGGGCCCACACCGTCGACGACCCCCGTGGCGCCCAACGCGCCGTCTGGGACGGCCGCGTGTGGCAGTCGGGCACGTGGTGGACCCTGGACGACATCGCGGGTCGCGGGTGAGTGTCACAGCTGAACAAGTCGCGGAGCCGAGCGGCCCTCCCGTACGAGGCGACCGGCCTCCCGCGTCAACTCCCGTGCGCTGCCCAGCAGTCCGTCCAGCACGAGGGTGCGCCGGACGTGCCGGTGCAGATCGTGCTCGGCGGTGAAGCCGATCCCGCCGAGGACCTGCTGACAGTGCCGGGCGGCCGTCAGCGCCGCCTGTCCGGCCGCCGCCTTGGCGAGCAGGCAGCCGAGGCCGTCCTCGGCGGCCACGAGGGTCGCCTCGGCGCCGTCGAGCGCGACGAGAGTCTCGGCGAGCCGGTGCCGTACGGCCTGGAAGGAGGCCAGGGGACGGCCGAACTGGGTCCGGTCGAGCACGTGCGAGCGGGCGAGCGCGAGCATCGCCCGGCCGGTGCCCAGGAGCCACCAGCCGAGCGCCCGGCGTCCCGCGGCGAGCGGGACGGGATCCCCGGCCGCGACGGTGCGCAACGGCAGCTCGCCGTCCAGCGCGCCGCCCGTCTCGTCCGTGCGCTCCCATACGACCCACGCGCCGCCCGTGTACGGCAGGGGCAGCGTGCCCCCGACGGCATGGCCCGCCGCGTGCAGCAGGACGTCGTTCAGCAGCGGTGCGTGCGCGCCGGTCTCGCCGAGCAGCCCGAAGGCGAGCGGGACCGCCACGTCCGGCGCCTGCGTGAGCAGGTCGGACCAGCCGAGGTCGGCCAGGGCCGTGTCGAGCGCGCGGCCCGACGCCGCCGTCATCGTCTTGCGGAGCGTCTGCGCGAACAGGTCCCGCTCGGCGGCATCCATGGTGTGTCAGTCCTTTCCCAGGTCCAGCAGCCGACGGGCGATGATGTTGCGCTGGATCTCGGCGGTGCCGCCGTAGATGGTCGCCGCCCGCGAGTACAGGTACTCCTCCCGCCACGGCGTGTCCGTCAGCTGAAGCACGCCGGGGAGCAGGTCCCGGGCGGTGTCGAAGAGTTGCTGCTCGGCGGTGGCCAGCAGCACCTTGTCGACGGAGGTCTCCGGGCCGAGCCGGGCGCCCGCCGCGAGTCGCCGCTGGGTGCCGTGGGAGCGGCAGCGCACGGTGTGCAGCGCCAGATAGGCGGCGCCCAGGGCCAGGTCCTCCCCGGCGTCCTCCGGTCCGGCCATCTCTGTGACCAGCCGGTCGAGCCGGGTGTAGAGGTGGGCGACGCGGTGCCAGAAGCAGGTGGAGCGCTCGTGCGGGAGCAGGTCCATCGCGAGTCGCCAGCCGTCGCCGGGGCGGCCGAGCATCCGGTCGGCGGGGACGACCACGTCGTCGAAGAACACCTCGGCGAACTCGTCCACGCCGTGCATCGTGCGCAGCGGCCGCACGGTGATGCCGGGGGTGTCCATGTCGACGAAGAACGCGGTGATCCCGTCGTGGCCCGGCGCGGTGCGGGTGAGCAGGACACAGCGGGCCGCGTACTGCGCGAGGCTCGTCCACACCTTCTGGCCCGTCACCACCCAGTCCCCGCCACGGGGAACGGCCCGGGTGGTGAGGGAGGCGAGGTCGCTGCCCGAGCCGGGTTCGGAGAAGCCCTGGCACCACTGCTCCCGGCCGCCGAGCAGCAGCGGGACCATCTTTGCCGCCAGCTCAGGACGGGCGTACGAGATCATCGTCGGGGCGAGCACCTCGATCATCGAGTAGATGCCGGGCTCGGCCAGGCCCCGCGTGGCGACCTCCTCGCCGAGCACGGCCCGCAGTACGGCCGGCCCGCCGAGACCCCCCACCTCGGCGGGCCAGCCGTACCGCATCCAGTCCGCCTCGTAGAGGGCGCGCCGGACCCTGGCCAGCTGCGCGACCTGGCCGTCGAGGGAGTGATCGGGCCCGGGGGAGAGGTCGTTCCGGTCGAGCCAGCGGCGCAGATCCGACCGGAACTCCGTGACGTTCATGCGCCCGGGCGTTCGAAGGCGTGCGGGCGGCCCGAGTCGTGCGCCCCGCTGCGGCGGATGAACGTCATCGCCCGTGTCCGCAGCCGCCAGCCGTCGGCGGTCCGCAGATAGGTGTCGTTGTAGTAGCCGATCCGCATGGCGTGGGTGGCGTGGTCGATGAAGCAGAGCGGCTGGGTGCCGGCCGCGGTGTCCCCGCCCCCTTCCCGGTCTCCTTCTGGGGGCAGTTCGACCACCGCCGTACCCACCAGGAACAGCCCCTTGGGCGCGGCGGCGACCAGGGCCGGGAACTCGTCGAGGCCATAGGTGTCCCCGAAGGCGCTGTAGGTGCCGTCGGGGGTGAAGACCGCGAGCACCCCGTCGATGTCGCCCCGGGTCATGTGGACCGCGTAGCGGCCCAGCAGCTGCTGAATCTCCATCAGGTCGTCAGTGGACAAGGACCTTTCCGCCCTTCGGTGAGAATGGCATTCTCATTCACGAGTGGCAGGTTTCCATGTGTGGGTCATGGCGTCAACGGTCGCGGCGGAGCTTCGCGAAGTCCCAGCTCACGACCTTCTCCGCGGTGAGCCGGAGCCAGCCGTGCTTCCCGTCGTACCGGAACGCGCCGCCGCCCGTGTACTTGTCCGCGAAGAGCCGTTCGGGGTGCACGAGTTCGTCCAGGGGGTCTCCCTTGCGGGGCGCCTCGCCGACGACCTCGATGCTGCCCCGCAGTTCGACGCCGCGCAGGGCCATGAAGTCCGTGCCCCCGTCGTCGACGATCACGCTGAGCCGCGGATCCCGGTCCAGATCGGTCCAGCGCTGACTGCGTACGAGCGAGTTGAGCCACAGTGCGGACCCGTCCCACACGAACCACAGGGCGCTGACATGGGGATCTCCGTTCCGTCCTACGGTCGCGACCCGGCACAGCGGCTGGGTTCGCAGGAAGGTGTCCCGCTCGGGGTCGGTCATGGCGATCGCGGTTCCCCTGCGCTGTCCGCTCATCGTCTCTCCTGCCTTTGTTTGAATGGTTGATTCTCTCTTAGTGAGAAGCTAGTTTCCACCAATAGAGAGGAGGAGAACCACCTCGCGCTCAAGGTGGCCGGGGCGATCACCTGTTCCCGCCGGCCGCTCGGGGACAGCACCGAGGAGGAGACCCCTTGAACCAGCCCACACCCTTCGCCGCCCTGGGGGCGGTCGCCGAGTACGCCTTGCGGCAGATGGCACCGCCGCCTCCCGGCCGACCGGCCGCCGAGACCGTTCGCTCTCGCCGGCCCCGGCGAGAGTGCGAGTGACGGCCCGTCATGGAGCAGTTCCTCACCTTCGGGATCGTCGGCCTGAGCACCGCCGCGATCTACGCGGTCATCGGCAGCGGTCTGGTGCTCACCTACACGACGACCGGCGTCTTCAACTTCGCGCACGGCGCGGCGGGCATGCTGTCGGCCTTCACCTACTGGCAGCTCACCGGCGGCTGGGGCTGGCCGGTACCGGTGGCGCTGGCCGTGGTCCTGCTCGTCCTCGCCCCGGCCTTCGGCCTGTTCGTCGAGAGGGTCGTCCTGCGGCCCGTCCAGGCGCTGGGCGAGGCCGAACGGCTGGTCATGACGGTGGCGCTGCTCAGCGGACTCATCGCCGTCGCCCGCTGGATCTGGGATCCCAACGTGCCGCGCACGCTGCCCACGTTCTTCGCCGACCGTAAACCCTTCCACATCGGCTCGGCCGTGGTCACCTGGCACCAGGCCCTCACCATGGCCGTCGCGGTGCTGGTCGCGGTCGGCCTGCGGATCCTGCTCTACCGCACCCGCCCCGGCGCCGAGATGCGGGCGACCGTCGACGACCGCGCCCTGGTCGGGCTGACGGGAGCCCATCCCGTACGGGCCAACAAGACCGCCTGGATCCTCGGCACCCAACTCGCCGCGATCGGCGGCATCCTCATCGCCCCTACCGTCACCCTCGACGCCGCCCAGCTCTCGCTGCTGATCGTGAGCGCCTACACCGCGGCCATCTTCGGCCGGCTCCGCAGCGTGCCCCTGACCTTCGTCGGCGCGATCGTGGTCGGCTGCATGGAGAGCTATCTGACGGGCTATCTCCCGCAGAGCGCCTACCTGCCCGGCCTCAGGCTGGCCGCCCCCGCACTGCTGCTGTTCGTGGCCCTGCTGGCGTTCCCGCACCGGCGGCTGCGCGGCCGGGACCGCAAGCTGCGCCCGGTGCCGGTTCCGACGGCCCGCGGCACGGCCGTGTTCGCCGTCTGCGTCGTCGCGTTCGGCGCGGTACTGGCCTCGGTCCTCGGCGACGCCGACCTCATCACCTACGGCGCCATCTTCTCGCTCGGCGTGGTGGCCCTGTCGTACGTACCCCTGGCCGGGTACGCCGGGCAGATCTCGCTCTGCCAGCTGAGCATGGCCGGGATCGGGGCCGTCGTCTGGGCCCACCTGGGCGCGCACGGGGAGTTCTGGGCCCTCGGCGCCGCGATCCTGGTCTCCGCGGTGGCCGGCGCCGTCGTCGCGCTGCCCGCGCTGCGGCTGTCCGGGGTGTATCTGGCGCTCGGGACCGCCGCCTTCGCGGTCGTCCTGGACCGGTGGATCTTCACCCTGCCGGCCTTCCACCTCTTCGGGATGCGGATCGCCCTGTTCGACCAGGGCTCGGTGGACGTGGCCGGACCCCGGCTCTTCGGCCTCGAACTGGACACCGCGGCGAAGCAACTGGTGTTCGCGGCCGTCTGCCTCGCGCTCGCCTCGCTGGTCGTGGCGGCGGTGCGCCGGGGCCGCTTCGGGCGGCGGCTGATCGCACTGCGTGACAGCGAGGCCGCCTACGCGACCCTCGGCGGCAGCCTGCTGCGGGCCAAGGTCCTGGTGTTCGCGCTCTCCTCGGGGATCGCCGGACTCGGCGGCGCGCTCTACGGAATGCAGCAGCGGTCCATCACCGCCGACCAGTTCAACCTGGTGGCGGGACTGCCCATCTTCCTGGTCGCGGTGGTCGGGGGCCTCGGCACGGTCGGCAACGGACTGTTCGCCGGGACCGCCTACATCGGCCCGACGAACGCGCTGGTCGCCGTGGCGCCCTGGGCGCAGAACCTCGTCGCCCTGCTGCCCGGCCTCGCCGGCATCGGACTCGGCCACAACCCCGACGGCATCGTCGTCCGCTTCCGCCGCGAGTGGGAGCCGCTCGGCCGGGACCGGATCGCCCGGCCCGGCCTGCTCTGCGTACTCGCCCTGCTGTGGGTCCTGCGGCTCGGCGACCTGATCAACGGCTGGACGTTCCTGGGCTGTTCGGTGGCCGCGGGGGTGGCGCTGCGGATCTGGGCGACGGCCCGGCAGACCGCCGCCCCGACCGAACCGGAGGTCCCCGTCGAATGGTGGGGACTGCGGCGCGCCTGGCGCCCCGAGGACAGGGAGGTGCTCGCCCGTGGCCTCGCTGCGGATTAGCGGAGTGACCGTCGCCTTCGGCGGCAACCGGGCTCTGGACGGCGTCGCCCTGACCGCCGAACCGGGCCGCGTGACCGGACTCATCGGCCCCAACGGAGCCGGCAAGAGCACCCTGTTCGACGTCGCCTCCGGACTGCGCAGGCCCTCCGCCGGACAGGTCTTCCTCGACGGACAGGACATCACCCGGACCAGTCCCGCGGGCCGCGCCCGGCGCGGACTCGCCCGCACCTTCCAGCGGCTGGAGCTCTTCGGCCGACTCACCGTCCGCGACAACCTCCTGGTCGCGGCCGAACTCGGCCCCGACAGGCGCCGGGCGCACCACGCCGTCACCGAGACCCTCACCAGGCTCGGCCTGACACATCTCGCCGACAGCCCGCCCGACGCACTGCCCACCGGAGTTGGCCGCCTGGTCGAGGTCGGCCGCGCGATGGTCATCCGGCCCAAGGTGCTCCTGCTCGACGAACCCGCCGCCGGACAGGACAGCGAGGAGACCGAACGGTTCGCCGCGCTGCTGCGCTCGCTGACCGACGACGGCACGGCCGTGGTCCTCGTCGAACACGACATGAGCCTCGTCATGGGCGTGTGCGACCAGGTGTACGTACTCGATCTCGGCAAGGTCATCGCCTCCGGCCCGCCCGAGCTGATCCGGAACGACGAGACCGTCCTGGCGGCCTACCTGGGGGACGCGTGAGCGCCATTCTCGAACTGAGCGGCGTCCGTGCCGCCTACGACCGGATCACGGTCCTGCACGGCGTCGACCTCCAGGTCGCCGCCGGGCAGGTGGTGGCCCTGCTGGGCCCGAACGGGGCGGGCAAGACCACCACCCTGCGCGTCGCCGCCGGAGTCCACCCCGTCGAATCCGGCCATCTCCGGCTGGGCGGCCGGGACATGACCGGAGCCGACCCCCGCGACCTGGCCCGCGCCGGGGTCTGTCTGATCCCCGAGGGCCGCGGAGTGTTCCCCAACCTGTCCGTCCGCGACAACCTCCTGATGATGACCTTCACCGGCCGCAGCCGTGCGGAGATCGAGGAGCTCGCCTTCCAGCGCTTCCCGATCCTCCACCGCCGCGCCTCGCAGGCGGCCGGCACCCTCTCCGGCGGCGAGCAGCAGATGCTCGCCCTCGCCCGCGGCCTCGCCACCGGCCCCGCCGTCCTGCTGCTCGACGAACTCTCCATGGGGCTCGCCCCGTTGATCGTCGGCCGGCTCTACGAACAGGTCGCCGAGATCGCCCGGCAGGGCGTGGCCGTCCTGGTGGTCGAGCAGTTCGCGGCCGCCGTCCTCGACATCGCCGACCACGCGGCCGTCCTCGTACGTGGCCGGGTCCAACGGCAGGGCCACCCCGACGGCGGGCTGCGCGCCGAACTGTCCGCCCTCTACCTGGGGAGTTCCGCATGACCACCACCGAGCCGCGCGCGGAGCGCTTCGTCCGAGAACTGGCGGTACTGAAGATCCCCGACCCGGCCGCCGCCCGTGCCACCCTCTGGCTGCGCCTCGGCGTCCTGCTGATGGTGGGCGGCCTCGTGCTCGGCGTGTCGGGCTACCTGGTCTCCCACAACACCGTCGACCCGCTCGTCCAGGGCGACGGACTCGCACTCGGACTGGGGGGCATCTCCGCGACCGTGGTGGGCTCCGCGCTCTTCCTTCGGTACTCGCTGACCGGCTTCCTGCGCTTCTGGATGGCCCGCCAGTCCTACGACATCAACCTGCTCGCCGACCGCCTGCTCGAAAGGGACATCCACCATGACCCCACCGGTAACGACGCCGCGCCCCGGTGACCAGCTCGCCAGCGCCGTCTGCAGTACGCGGGTGGTCGTCGTCCGCGCCCCCGCGGGCGGCTCGGTCCAGCTCTCCTGCGGGGGCAGTCCGATGGTCCCCGCGACCGGCGCGAAGCCGGCACCCGGCGGCGCGGCCGAGGCCGTCACCCTCATCGGAAAGCGGTACGTGGACGCAGGCGGGGCCCTCGAAGTGCTCTGCACCTCCTCCGGCGCCGGCGAACTGAGCTGCGACGGCGTCCCGATGACCATCAAGGCGGCCAAGCCGCTGCCCGCCTCCGACTAGCCGTACGCACTCAAGCCCCCACCCGAGCCGCCTGCCTCCCCCCTTCCGGAAGGGAACCCGTCATGGATCGAGACGATCTCATCCTCATCAGCGTCGACGACCACATCATCGAACCCCCCGACATGTTCGTGAACCACCTCCCCGAGCGGTACAAGGACGACGCGCCCCAGCTGGTCCACCAGGACGACGGCACCGACACCTGGACGTTCCGGGAGACCGTGATCCGCACCGCCGCGCTGAACGCGGTGGCCGGCCGGCCCAAGGAGGAGTACGGCCTCGAACCGCAGGCCCTGGACGAGATCCGCCCCGGTTGCTACGACGTGAACGAGCGTGTCGCCGACATGAACGCGGGCGGCATCCTCGCCCAGATGAACTTCCCGTCCTTCCCGGGCTTCGCGGCCAGGCTGTTCGCCACGGAGGACGCCGACTTCTCACTCGCGCTGGTACGGGCCTACAACGACTGGCACATCGACGAATGGTGCGGGGCGCATCCCGGGCGGTTCATCCCGATGGCGATCCCGGTCATCTGGGACGCCGAACTGTGCGCGGCGGAGGTCCGCCGGGTGGCCGCCAAGGGCTGCCACTCGCTGACCTTCACCGAGAACCCCGCGGTGCTCGGGTACCCGAGCTTCCACGACCCGTACTGGAACCCCCTCTGGCGGGCGCTGTCCGACACCAACACCGTCCTGTCGGTGCACATCGGCTCCTCGGGCAGGCTGGCGATCCCGGCGGTCGACTCGCCGCCCGACGTCATGATCACCCTGCAGCCGATGAACATCGTCTCGGCCGCCGCCGACCTGCTGTGGTCCCAGCCGGTCAAGGACTTCCCCGATCTGAAGATCGCCCTGTCGGAGGGCGGCACGGGCTGGATCCCCTACTTCTTGGAGCGGGTGGACCGCACCTTCGAGATGCACGCGGCCTGGACCCTCCAGGACTTCGGCGGGAAGCTGCCGTCGGAGGTCTTCCGGGAGCACTTCCTCACCTGCTTCATCAGCGACCCGATGGGGGTGAAACTCCGTCACGAGATCGGCATCGACAACATCGCCTGGGAGTGCGACTACCCGCACAGCGACTCGATGTGGCCGGAGGCGCCCGAGGAACTCATGGGGGTGATGGAGCGCTTCGACGTGCCCGACTCGGACATCGCCAGGATGACCCACGAGAACGCCATGCGCTGGTACTCCTTCGATCCCTTCACCCATGTCCCGCGCGAGCAGGCCACGGTGGGGGCGCTGCGCAAGCGGGCCGAGGGCCACGACGTGTCCATCCAGTCGCGCAGCCACCGTCTGATCGAACCCGCCGAGAAGCTGGAGGCGTACCGCTCCCGGGCGCGCGCGGCGACGGGTGCCGCCCGATGAGCGACCTGGTCCTGACCGAACGGGTCGACAACGTCCTCGTCGCGACCCTGAACCGGCCCGAGGCCCGCAACGCCCTGAGTCCGGAGCTGATCGACGACCTGTCGGACGTACTGCGGGAGGCGGACGCCGATCCGGGGGTCCGGGCGATCGTCCTGACGGGCGCCGGAACCGTGTTCTGCGCCGGCATGGACCTCAAGGCGTTCGCGAAGGGCGGCGGCAGGTTCGACGGCCTGGTGTGGTTCTTCCGGGACGGCATCGGCACCCCCGTGATCGCGGCGCTGAACGGCTCCGCCCTCGGCGGCGGCTTCGAAATGGTGCTGGCCTGCGACCTGGTCGTGGCGGCGAAGGACGCCAGGCTCGGGATCGCCGAGGTCAAGCGGGGCCTGTTCGCGGCCGGGGGAGGTACGACGCTCGCCGACCGGGTGCCGCTGGCGGTCGCCCTGGAGATGGGCCTGACCGGCGATCCGGTCACGGCCGCGCAGGCCGAGCGGGCCGGCCTGGTGAACCGCGCCGTCCCCGCCGACCGGGTACGGGAGGAGGCGCTCGCCCTGGCCGGGCGGATCGCTGCCAACGGTCCACTGGGCGTCGCCATGACCAAGAAGCTGATACGGGAACGCCGCTGGGCCGAACCGGACGAGGTCGTGTCGGTGTTCCGCAGCAAGGACGCGGCGGAGGGCGCCCACGCCTTCGCGGAGCGCCGAACGCCGGTGTGGACCGGCAGCTGACGCGCGGCGTCCCCCGACGGCCGCCGTACGGTGCCCACGGCGCCCGGAGCGTCACCACGGGGTGACGTCGGGCCCGGTCGGCACGGTGCGCCGGCAGCCGCGCCGCGCGATGGGTTCAGCGCCCGCCCGCCGCCGCGCCGGACGAGGAGGGGGCGTCCGACGCCGTGGCGGCCGGGGTGCCGGTGGCTGTGGCGGCCGGGGCGTCGGTGGCCGTGGCGGGCGGTGAGGGAGCGCCCGCCACGGTGACCTCGCCGATCCCGTCGACCAGGCCCCAGCCGAGCGCCTCCGCCGCGCTCAACGTGCCGCCCGACAGGGCGAGATACGCGGTGCGCTCCCGGCCGATGCGGACCGGGAGGCTCGCCGTGCCGCCCGCGCCCGGAATCAGCCCCATCCCGACCTCCGGCAGCCGGATCACCGTGTCCGGCGCGGCCAGCACCCGCCCCGCGAAGGCCGCCAGCTCGATCCCGGCGCCGACACAGGCGCCGTGCAGATGCGCGGTCACCCGGGGACCGCACTCCTGGAGCAGCGCGGCCGGACTGCGCCGCACCCTCAGCAGGTGGGCCTGCGCCGGATCGCGGGACGTCCCGAACTCGGCCAGGTCACCTCCGCTGCAGAACGCGGCACCGTTCCCGTACAGCTCGACGTGCGCGATCGACGGATCCGCCACGGCGACGTGCAGCGCCTCGCACAGGGCGTCCCGGGTCCCGGCGTCGAACGCGTTCCGTACCCACGGCCGGTCGAAGGTGATGGCAAGCCGGTCGCCGTCACGACACAGCCGTACGGGCTCGGCGGCCGGACGCGGAGTGCGCGGGCGCGCCGAGGCCAGCCAGGCACGGAAACCCGCGCCGCTCTGCAGCATCGAGTAGGCGAGGGACTCGAGCACCAGCCGCTCGGGCGGATCGACTTGGCCGCCCATGCGCAGCACCTGCGTCAGCGCGACGGAGGCCGTCGGCTGCGCCGCGACGATCGCCGCGAGGCGCTGGGCGACGGCGTACGGGTCCGCGCACCCCACCCACGGTCGCGGGGGATCGGCGACACCGGTGAGCAGGATGTCGAACTCCGCGCCCGCGTCGACCGGTTCCGCCGCCACACCGACGAGCACCCGATCCTTCGCGTCGGCCCGCACCGGCGCCTCCCGGTCGAGGTCGACCAGGTGGAAGGGCGAGTCCAAGGTCATGTCGTTCCCCTCCCCCAACCGGCGGCGACTGGAGTGTAATGGGGGATCGCCATGGTGGAGAAGGGGGTTCATGAATTGGAGAACGATACTCTCCGGGGCTGGATGGAACCCGTCGAGCCGTTCCTCGGCCCCCTCCACGACGTGGCGAAGGCCTTCACCGGCCTCACCGGCGTGCCCGTGGACATACCGACCGCCCTCTTCCTCCGTGCCGACCTCACCGGCCTCCCCCTGCCCGGCAGGGTCTCGGCCGGCGGTTCCTGCCACCTCCTCGAAACCGCCGACGGCTGGGCCGCCGTGAACCTGGCCCGCCCCGACGACCTGGCCGCCGTGCCCGCTCTCGTCGCGCTGCTCGGGGGAGCCGGGACGGAGAAACCGCACGAGGCGGCGCGCCGGGCCGCGGCGGCCGAGGTCGCGGCACACGCGCAACTGCTCGGGATCGCGGCCGCCGCCCACGGTTCGGCCCGCGGCATCCGCGCTCCCGTACGCGCCGAGCGAGGCGGGGCGGCGAGCCCACGCGACCTGGCCGGGCTGCGGATCGTCGACTTCTCGGCCCTGTGGGCGGGCCCCCTGTGCGCCCGGCTGCTGGGGGCGGCGGGCGCGAGGGTCGTGAAGGTGGAGAGCACGACCCGACCGGACGGCGCGCGCAGGGGATCGCCCGCCTTCTACCGCTGGCTGCACGACGGACACGAGAGCCTGGTGCTCGATTTCGCCTCCGGCGCACCCGCCGAGGTCGTCGCCGAGGCGGACGTCGTCATCGAGGCGTCACGCCCGAGGGCACTGCGCCGAGTGGGCATCCACGCCGAGGAGTTCCTCGCGGCCCGCCCCGGCCGTGTCTGGCTGAGCATCACCGGCTACGGCCGCGACGAGGACCGTATCGCCTTCGGCGACGACGCGGCGGTTGCGGGCGGCCTCACCGGCATCGACCGCGCCTGCGCCCCCGTCTTTCTGGGCGACGCGCTCGCCGACCCGGTCACCGGCGTCTTCGCCGCCCATGCGGTCGCCCGCTCGCTGGCCGACGGCGGAGGCGAGCTTCTCGGCCTCTCCATGGCCGCCTGCGCCGCCGCCCTCACCGGCAGCCGTTGACATGCTGATCACGGACGTGGAGGTCGAGGGCCACGGCAGGGTGGACGTGCGCCTCGGAGGAGGACGGGTCGTCGGGATCGGTCGACGACGGGCGGGGCGCGGCGATGTCGACGGCCGGGGCGGCGCGTTGCTGGTCGGCCTGCACGACCACCACGTACACCTGGCGGCACTGGCGGCCGAGGCGGCGTCCGTGCGGGTCGGTCCGGCGGATGTGCGCGACCGGGAGGGACTGGTGGCCGCCCTGCGGCGGGGGGCGCCGGGGGAGTGGGTGCGCGCCGTCGGCTACCACGAGAGTGTCGCGGGGGAGCTCGACCGGTGGATGCTGGACGGCTTCGCGCCCGATCGGCCGGTGCGGGTCCAGCATCGCAGCGGGGCCCTGTGGGTGTGGAACAGCGCCGCGCTGCGGGCCGCCGGGCTGGACGGCGAGGGCGACGGGCTGGACGGCGAAGGCGACGGGCGGTTCTGGCGGGAGGACGAGAGGCTGCGCGGGTTCGCTCCGCCCGTACGACTGGATCTGCGCGGCGTGGGAGCCCGGGCCGCGGCGTACGGGATCACCGGGTTCACCAACGCGGATCCGCAGCCGGGGGAGGGGCTGGCCGAGCTGCTCTCGGTGCTGCCGCAGCGGCTCGTCGTGATGGGGCTCGGCGACGCGCCGGTGAAGTTCCTGCTCGACGACGCGACCCTGCCGACGCCGGACGAACTCGCGGCGTCCATGGCGGTGGTGCGGCCCCGCCCGGTGGCCGTGCACTGTGTGACCCGGGTGCAGTTGCTCGTGACCCTGCTCGCCCTGGACGAGGCCGGGCCGGTCGCGGGTGACCGGATCGAGCACGGGTCGGTGATCCCGGCCGAGGCGATGCCCTGGCTCGCGCGGCACGGCGTGACGGTCGTGACCCAACCGCACTTTCCCGTGGAGCGGGGCCGGGAGTACGCGACCGATGTGGACCCGGACGACCAGGGCCACCTGTACCGCTGCCGGTCCCTGGCCGAGGCGGGGATTCCGCTCGCCGCCGGGACCGACGCGCCGTACGGGAGTGCCGACCCCTGGGCGGTGATGCGGGCGGCCGTCGGTCGGTCCGGCGGGGAGGCGATGGACCGGCGCGCGGCGCTGGACCTGTTCGCGGGAGAGCACCAACACCCCTCACGAGTAAGGAAGTTGACCGTCGGCTCGGTCGCCGACCTGTGCCTCCTCCGCGTACCGCTGAAAGAAGCCCTCGACCTCATGTCCGCCGACGTCGTTCGCGCGACGTTCGTCGGCGGACAGCGGATCACGCCGCCGGAGTGAACACCCAGGGCACTACACGCTGTACCCGCCGTCCACCCCCAGCGCCTGCCCGGTGATGAAGCCGGCGCGGTCCGAGGCCAGGAACGCCACCGCCTCAGCGATGTCCTTCGCCTCGCCGAAACGGCGCAGCGGGATGTTGCGCCGGGTGATGTCCAGCGCCGCCGTGTCGAGTTCGCCGGAGCTGATCAGACGGGCGGCGATGCCGTCGGTGAGCATGCCGGGGCCGACGCAGTTCACGCGGACGCCATAGCGGCCCTCCTCGGCGGCCAGCGCTCGCGCCACCGCCTCGACCGCCCCCTTCGTGCCCGACGACAGCCCGTCGCGCACGGGGAACCGGCGGGTGGCCACGGTGGTGACGGCGACGATGGAACCCCGCGTCTCCCGCAGCCGGGGCAGCGCGGGATGGGCGAGGTTGAAGAACGCCACCGCGTCCGCGTCGAGCTGGGCCCGGTACTGGCTCGGCGTCACCTTGCTGAGGTGCACCATCGGCACATGCGGGCCCGCCGCGTACACCAGCGTGTGCAGGCCCCCGAAGGCGTCGGCCGCCTCGGCGACCGCCTCCGCCGTGGCCCGCTCGTCGGCCAGGTCGAGGCGCAGCGCGAGGACTTGACGCCCGTTTGCCTTCACCTCGGCGGCGAGGGCGTCGGCCCCGGCCTGGCTGGTGCGGTACGTGAACGCCACGTCGCTGCCGCGCTCGGCGAGCATGCGCACGACGGCCGCGCCGATGCCGCCGGTGCCGCCCGCGACGAACGCGACGCCGGTCCTGCTGGAGAAGTCCGCCATGCTGCTCACAGTCCCAGGGATTTGGCGATGATGACCTTCATGACCTCGCTGGTGCCGGCGTAGATGCGGGTGATGCGCGCATCCGCGTACAGCCGGGCGATGGGGTACTCCAGGATGTATCCGTACCCCCCGAAGAGTTGCAGACAGCGGTCGACCGCGCGTGCCTGCATCTCCGTGCAGAACAGTTTGACCTTGGCCGCGTCCGCTCCGGAGAGTTCCCCGTCGACGAGCTCGCGCACCGCCCGGTCGAGCATCATCTGTGCGGCCTCGATCTCGGCTGCCACCGCGGCGAGTTCGAACTTCGTGTTCTGGAAGGAGGCGACCACAGTCCCGAACACCTGCCGTTCCCTGACGTATTCGAGGGTCGTGTCGAGTGCCGCCTTCGCCTGGGCGACCGAGCCGACCGCCACCGTCATCCGCTCCTGGGGGAGGTTGTGGCCGAGATAGCCGAAGGCCTCGCCCTCCTCGCCGAGCCGGTTGGCGACCGGGACCCGCACCTCGTCGAAGGACAGCTCCACGGTGTCCTGCACCTTGATGCCCATCTTGTCGAGCACCCGGCCGCGCGCGAACCCGGGCATGCCGTCCTCCACGACCAGCAGGGTCAGGCCCGCCCGCCGGTTGTCGGGATCGGTCGACGTACGCGCCACGACGATCACCAGGTCGGCGAGGAGACCGCCGGTGATGAACGTCTTGGCCCCGTTGAGGACGTAGGCGTCCCCGTCGCGCACGGCGGTGGTACGGATGCCCGCGAGATCGGAGCCCGTGCCCGGTTCGGTCATGGCGACGGCGGTCAGGAGCCGTCCCGCCGCGAGGCCGGGGAACCAGCGCTCGCGCTGGTCCTCGTCGCAGTACGCGAGGAAGTACGGCAGGACGACGTCGAGTTGGGTGCGTACGGTGCCGAGCGTGACCAGGGCGCGGGCCGCCTCCTCCTGGAGTACGACGTTGTAGCGGTAGTCGTGCAGGCCCGCTCCGCCGTACGCCTCCGGTATGGAGATGCCCAGCACTCCGAGCGAGCCGAGCTTCTCGAAGAGCTCGCGCGGAAGCCGGCCCGCGTGCTCCCACTCCGTGTAGTGGGGGACCACCTCCTTGGCCACGAAGTCCCGGACGAGCTGCCGGAACGCCTCGTGGTCGGCGGTGAAGAGTTCTCGGCGCACGACGTCCTCCGTGAGGGTGCTCAGGATGCGGGGGATACGAGCTCTACGAGGGTCGCGTTGGCGGTGCCGCCGCCCTCGCACATGGTCTGAAGGCCGTAGCGGATCCCTTGGTCCCGCATGTGGTGAACCATCCGGGTCATCAGCACCGCCCCCGACGCGCCGAGCGGATGCCCGAGCGCGATCGCGCCGCCCAGCGGATTGAGCAGCGCCGGGTCGGCGCCGGTCTCGGCGAGCCAGGCCAGGGGTACGGGCGCGAAGGCCTCGTTCACCTCGAAGACGCCGACCTCCGGCAGGCCCACGCCCGTCTTCCGCAGCACCTTCTCGGTCGCGGGGATCGGGCCGGTGAGCATGAGCACCGGGTCGGAGCCGGTGACCACGCCCGCGTGGTAACGCACGAGCGGCGTCAGCCCCAGCTCGCGCGCCTTCTCCGGTGTGGTCACCAGCAGCGCCGCCGCCCCGTCGGAGATCTGGGAGGCGTTGCCCGCGTGGATCACACCGTCCTCGGTGAACGCCGGCCTGAGCTTGGCGAGGGTCTCGACACTCGTACCGCGCCGGATGCCCTCGTCGAGGGTCACGGTCGTCGCCCCCTCGGTCGACACGGCGGTGATCTGAGCCTCGAAGGCACCGGCGTCCCGCGCCGCCGCGGCCCGCTCGTGCGACAGCGCCGAGAACGCGTCGAGCCGCTCCCGTGCGAAGCCCCACTTCTGCGCGATCTTCTCGGCGGAGATGCCCTGGTTGAAGGAGAAGTCCTGGTAGCGGGTGAGGACCTGGGGCCCGTACGGCATGCCGGTGGAGCGCGCTGCCCCGAGCGGGACCCGGCTCATCACCTCGACTCCGCCCGCCACGACGACGTCCTGCTGGCCGGACATGACCGCCTGCGCGGCGAAGTCCAGCGCCTGCTGGCTCGATCCGCAGGCCCGGTTGACCGTGGTCCCCGGGATGCTCTCGGGCCAGCCCGCGGCCAGCACCGCATAGCGCCCGATATTGCTGGACTGGTCCCCGACCTGTGAGACACAGCCCCAGATCACGTCGTCGACGACCTCCGGATCGATGCCCGTCCGCTCGACAAGCGCGCCCAGGACGACCGCGGAGAGGTCGGCGGCGTGCATGCCCGACAGCCCGCCGTTCCGCTTGCCCACGGCGGTGCGGACCGCCTCCACGATCACTGCTTCCCGCATGTCGACCCTTCCGGTCGTTGAGATGGCGTCGAGCTCGGTACCGCCCAGCGGCCCGTGAAGACCGGCTCCCGTTTCTCCTTGAACGCGGAGTACGCCTCCGGGACGTCCGTCGTCGCGAAGTTGACCGCCTGGCCCCGCGCCTCGTTCGCGAGCGCGTCCCGCAGTGTGCGGTCCGCGCCCTCGTTCAGCAGCGCCTTGTTCTGGGCGAGGGCCACCGGGGCGCCCGCCACCAGCCGCGCCCCGAGGCGCGCCACGAAGTCGTCGATCTCCTCGGCGGGCACCACCCACGTCACCAGGTTCAGCGACCGCGCCTCCTCGGCGTCGATCGTCTCGGCGAGCAGCGCGAGCCGTTTGGCCTGCTGCAGACCCACGAGCCTCGGCAACAGCCAGGATCCCCCGCAGTCGAGGGACAGCCCGCGCCGCGCGAAGATCTGCGAGAACCTCGACTCCGGAGTGGCGACCACCAGATCGCACCCGAGCGCCAGGTTCCACCCCGCGCCGACCGCCACCCCGGTCACCATGGCGACGGTCGGGACGGGCAACTCGTGCAGCAGCAGGGTGACTTCGCTCAGGGTGCGCATCCGGTACATGGGGTGCGCGGCGCTGAGTCCCCCCGAGATGTCCGCGCCGGAGCAGAACGCGCCACCGGCCCCGGTCAGCACGAGTGTTCGTACGGACCGGTCGTTCCCGGCGTCCGTGAGCGCGTCCCGCAGCGCGCGCCACAACTCCTCGTCGATCGCGTTCCTGCGGTGCGGACGGTTCAGCGTCAGCGTCCGTACGCCGCCCCAGTCGCAGGAGAGCAGCACCGGCTCCTCGCTCACGGCAACTCCCCCTCGGCGCGGATCCCCAGTTCGGCGAGGACGGCCGCGGTGTGTTCGCCGAGGGCCGGGATCGGCCCCATCGGCTGTTCGTAGCCGGAGATGACCGGCGGCGGCAGCAGCGCCGGCACCGGACCGCCCGGCGTGTCGATCTCGCGCCAGCGGTCGCGGGCCGTCAGATGCGGGTGCGCGACGACGTCGCTCGGGGTGTTGTAGCGGGAGTTCCCTATCCCCGCGGCATCCGCACGGTCCTGGACGTACACCAGGTCATGACGCGCGCACCAGGCGCCGATCTCCGCGTCGAGTACCTCACTGTGCGCGACCCGGCCGGAGTTGCTCCGGAAGCGCTTGTCGTCCGCCAGGTCCGGGCGGCCGAGGAGCTCACGCGCGAGCCGCTGCCACTCGCCGTCGTTGGTGGTGCCGAGGACGACGGTGTGACCGTCGGCCGTGGGATAGGCCCCGTACGGTGCCACCGCGGGCGAGCCCATGCCCTTCGGCTCCTGGTCCACGCCCGTGTGCCTGGTGTAGGTCAGCGAGTAGCCCATCAACTCCGTCATGGTGTCGAACAGGCTGACCGCGGCGGAGGTGGGCCCCTGAACCCGGCCGCGCTCCTTCCCGCAGAGCAGCGCCATGATCGACAGGGCGGCGTACAGACCGGTGCTCACATCGGCCATCGGCGGCCCCGCCTTGGCCGGCGCGCCCGGTCGGCCCGTGGTCGCGCACGCCCCCGACTCGGCCTGGACCAGCAGGTCGTAGGCGCGCTTGTGGGAGAGCGGCCCGCCGGGCCCGTATCCGTCGATCTCCACCGCGATGAGCTCGGGGTGGCTCACGGCCAGATCGGCGGGGGCGATGCCGAGTTTCGCGGTCGCCCCGGGCGTGAGGTTGGAGACCAGGACGTCGGCGCGGTCGAGCAGTCGGCGCAGCACCGCCATCCCGGCCGGGGACTTGAGGTCCAGGGCCACCGACTCCTTGCCCCGGTTGAGCCAGACGAAGTGGGCCGCGAGGCCGCCCACCACGTCGTCGTAGTGCCGGGCGAAGTCGCCGCCCCGGGGGTTCTCGACCTTGATCACCCGCGCCCCGAAGTCACCCAGCGTGCGGGTGCACATGGGAGCCGACACCGCCTGCTCCAGGGTCACCACGGTGATGCCCGCGAGGGGACCGGCCGAGCCGTGTCCTGGCGCGTCCACGCGTTCAGTTGTCACTCGGCTTGCTCCAATCGCGCCGCAGTCCGTCCTTCAGCACCTTCTGACTGGCGTTGCGCGGCAGCGCGTCGACGAACCGGACGTGCCGGGGGACCTTGAAGTTGGCCATGTTCTCGCGTGCCCAGGCGACGACGTCGGCCTCGGTGAGCCGGTGGCCCGGCCGCACGACGAGGAAGGCGCAGCCGACCTCACCGAGACGCTCGTCCGGCACTCCGATGACGGCGGCCTGCTCGATGGCCTCGTTCCCGAGCAGCAGCTTCTCGATCTCGGCCGGATAGGCGTTGAAACCGCCGACGATGTACAGGTCCTTCTTGCGGTCGACGATGGAGAGGTTTCCCCTCTCGTCGAGGCGCCCGACATCACCGGTGTGCAGCCATCCCTCGGCGTCGATGGCCGCCGCGGTGGCCTCGGGGTCGTTCCAGTACCCGCGGGTGACGTTGTAGCCGCGTACCAGGACTTCGCCGTGCTGCCCGGCGGGAACGGCCAGGCCCCGGTCGTCGACGATGCTCACCTCGACGTCCGGGATGGTCCGTCCCGTGGTCCGTGCGACCGTCTCCTCCGAGTCCCCGATCCGGGTGGTCGTCACCAACGCGGTCGACTCCGTCAGCCCGTACGCGCTCATCACGATGTCGAAGGACAGTTCCGACTTCATGGCGCGGATCAGCGATTCCGGAATGGTGGTGCCGCCCGTCATGGACACCCGCAGCGAGGAAAGGTCGAACGCGGCACGGTCCGGATGGTTGACCAGGTCCTGGAAAATGGTGGGAGGCCCCAAGAGAATGCTGACCCGTTCCCGGCCGATGATCTCGAGCGCCCGCCCCGGGTCGAAGGTGCGCATGGGAATCACCGTCACGCCGTGGATCAGGGAAGCGAGCCACCCCGCTTTGTAACCGAAGCAGTGGAAGAACGGCGGGATGATCAGAAAGCTGTCGGAATTCCTGAACGTGTATTCCTCGGACATCCAGCCATAGGCGCGCAGGGACTGTCCATGGGTCAGGACGACGCCCTTGGGATGGCCGGTGGTGCCGGAGGTGAACATCACGTCGGACACGTCGTCCGGGGTGAGCCGGTCGATCAAGTCGTGGGCCATGGACGAGGAGTCGGCTTCTCCCGCCCGAAGGAAGTCCTCCCACGCGAGGTCCGCCGCCCCCTGGGGGCCGAGAATCGACACCGTCCTGCGCAACGCGGGCAGATCCGGATCGGCGTTCCTCAACTCGGCTATGTAGTCATTGCCGAGGAAGGACGAGGCGAAGACGGCCTTCGCTCCGGACTTGCGCAGAATGTAGGAGATCTCCGCTGCCTTGAACCTGGTGTTGAGCGGCACCACGATGCCCCCGGCGCCCTGGATGCCGAGCGCGGCCAGGATCCACTCGGCGGAGTTCGGAGCGCACAGACCGACACGGTCCCCCGGCTCGACCCCCAGCGCGACGGCGGCCTTTATGGCCCGGACCATCTGCTGCTCCAGCTCACGGAAACTCCACCGCCGGCTCTCGTCGACGATGGCCGGCGCGTCCGCGAATTGCTTGGCGGCAACTCTGATCACATGGGGAATACTCCGGTATTCGAGGTCGTATCGCACGGGTGAACTCCCATCGGACATGAAATCCCGCTGATCCAGGTGCTAGTTGCCGGACGGCAGACCCAGGACCCGTTTCGCGATGATGTTGCGCTGGATCTGCGATGTTCCGCCGTACACGGACGCCGCTCTGGAATAGAGGAAGTCCCCGAAGAGCTCGCTCGCCCCTCCTCGCCCCGCGTGCCCCCCGTCCCCGCCCCGGAGTTGTTCCTCGGGGAAGACCTTGAGCGCCGTCTCGTAGAGCCGCTGCTCGGTCCTGGTCATCAGCAGCTTGTCGATGGACGACTCCGGTCCTGCGAGCTGTCCGGCCAGCCGCTCGGCGGTGCGGCGCCGGGCGTGCGCCACCAGGACCTCGTAGTCCACGAAGCACCGGCCGATCTCGGACATCAGCCCGTCCGGAAGGTCTCCTCGGCGTTCCCGGGCGGCGCGCCGCAGCCGCTCGACGAGCAGCCCGTACTTCGAGAGGTGACCGGTGTCCAGGGCGTTGCGCTCGTACGACACCGTCGTCATGGCCAGTGGCCAGCCGTCGCCCTCGGCGCCGATGCGCTCGGAGCGGGCGATGCGTACGTCGTCGAGGAACAGCTCGCAGAACTCGTCGTCGCCGTTGGCCGCCCTGAGCGGCCGTACCGTCACGCCCGGCCGGTCCAGCGGCAGGGCGAACGCCGAGATCGACTGGTGCGCGGGCGCCGACCGGTCGGTCCTTGCGAGCAGCAGGCACAGACCGGAGTACTGCGCGTAGCTGGTCCAGAGCTTCTGCCCGCGTACGGTGTAGTGGTCCTCGTGCGAGGTCGCGACCGTGCTCATCCCCGCGAGGTCCGATCCGGCTCCCGGCTCGCTGAAGCCCTGACACCACACGTCGTCACCGGCGAGCATGCGCGGCAGCCAGCGTCGGCGCTGCTCCTCGGAGCCGAACTCCAGGAGCGCGTGGGCGAGATAGCCGATCCGGGGGACTCCGGGGGCGTGACAGGCGCCGAGTTCATCGCTGACGGCGACCTGGTGCAGCGCGCTCAGGCCCTGGCCGCCGTACTGGACGGGGACGTCGAGGCCCACCCAGCCGCCCGAGTACAGCAGGCGGTGCCACCGGTGGAGGAAGACCGGGACCGGCTCGTCCGGGAGGCGTTCGGGCAGCGGGTGGTCGGCCATCCAGGCACGGAACCGGCGGCGCAGCCGTTCGAGGTCCGCGGGGTCGCCGAAGTCCAGGGGGGTCTCGGTCATCGGGTCAGCTCCGGCTGGGCCAGCGTCGTCAGGAGATCGGCCGTCGTCGCCAGCGTCATGGCGCCCAGGCGGACCTTGCGGAGGTACAGGTGCGCGATGTGCTCCCAGGTCTGGGCGATACCGCCGAAGACCTGCATGCCCGTGTACACCGCGTCGAGGGCGGAGGCGTTCACCTCGGCCTTGGCGACGCGCGCGGCCGTCAGGGCCCTCGCGGGCGACTCGTTGTCCAGGCACCACGCGGCGTACCGGGTGGCACTGGTGCAGGCCTCGACGAGGACCGTCGCGTCGGCGAGCAGATGCTGGACCGCCTGGAACGAGCCGACCTCCCGCCCGTACTGACGCCGCTCCCGGGCGTACTCGACGCTCAGCCGGACGAACGACCCGGCCGCGCCGACGAGTTCACTGCTCACCAGGACGAGCGCGTAGGCCTGCCAGTGCTGGTACTCGTGTGCGTCGAGCCGGCCGAGGACGCGTGCGGTCGGCTCGGACGACACCGAGCGAATGCCGCGCAGGAGGTCGATGCCCGGTGCGGTCGGGCCGAGTTCGAGCGCGGTCACCGTTCCGTCGGGTGCGACGCACAGCGCGCTGTCCGCTCCCTCGCAGTCCCAGGCGAGGAGTCGGGACGGGGAGGAGCCCGGAGCGGAGCCCGGGAAGCGCAGGTCGTGCGCGAGGGCGATCGTCGGTGTCGCGCCATGGGGCGGGGGTTCGGCACGGTCGAGGAGTCGCAGCAGCTCCGGGGCGAGCAGCACGGTGCCGACCAGGGAGGTGGTCAGGGGCTGCCGGCCGTGTTCCTCGGCGAGCAGGGCGCACTCCTGGACGGTGGCGGCCGGGGGTGAGGAGCGGCGCAGTTCGGCGAGGCCCAGTTTGCCGAGCGCCTCCTGCGCGGCGGTGCGTGCGGTCGGCTTCACCTCGTCGGTCGAGCCGATCCGGAACCGTGCGGCGAACGTGCGGAACATGTCCCGTACGAGCAGGAACTCCTCGGCCTCCACCGTCAGTCCTCCTTGGCCTCGGTGTCGGTCGGCCGTCGTCGGGCGCGGGACGCCAACTCCTCGACGATCCTGATGTGGTCGGGGCTGGTCATGGTCGCCCGCTCGGCCATCAGCGCCGCCTCCATGCCACCGCGCGACACCTGCTCGACCACCACGGCGAGGGCCATCTTGGTGGCGCGCAGCGCCTCGGCAGGCTGGGCCGCCAGCCGCCGGGCCAGCGCGAGGGCCTCCTTCTGAAGGTCCTCGGGGGGAACGGTACGGTTCGCCAGGCCCAGTTCGACCGCCGTGGCGGCCGGAATGCGGTCGCCGGTGAAGAGGTACTCCTTCGCGCGGAGCAGGCTGGTGAGCAGGGGCCAGAGGGTCACCCCGCCGTCGCCCGCCACCAGACCGACCGAGACATGGGGGTCCGCGAGGTAGGCGTCCTCCGCCATCAGGACCAGGTCGCAGCCCAGCGCCAGGCTGCAACCCAGGCCGACCGCGGGGCCGTTGACCGCCGCGACGACGGGGAGCGGGAAGCGGATCATCGCCGTCTGGATGCTGCGGTCGAGCCGGATCGACCGCTCGCGCAGCTCCGGATCGCTGTGGTGGCGCCGCAGGTGGTCGAAGTCCCCGCCCGCGCTGAACGCCCGGCCCGCGCCGGTGAGGACGACGGCCCGTGCGCCGGGATCGTCCGCCAACTCCCGCCAGACGTCGGCCAGCCGGCGGTGGAGCTCCTCGGACACGCCGTTCAGCCGCTCGGGCCTGTTGAGCGTGACGATACGGATGTCGCCGTCCGCTTCGACGGTGATGACGGAGCTGACCTCGCCCATGGGGACCCCATCTCCAGTGCCTCAGTCGCCCCAACCTCAGATGATATTAAAGGTCAGACCGAATGGCCGTCAATGATCCGGAGGGGACCGCCTTGAGCTCGCGGGAGTCAGTCCTGCGTCGGCCCGGACAGTTCCACCTGGCCCCGCCGGTCCACGCGCGCGGCCGCGTCGGCGAATCCGCACACATGGCGCGCCATGCGCCGCATCGCCGCCGGGCCGTCCTGGTCGCGGATCGCCTCGGTGATCTTCGCGTGCGCGCGGGCGGTGATCGAGCGGATCTCGGCGTCCATGAACTGTTCGAGGTTCGTGGCGGCGTAGATCGACTGCGAGAGCGCGCTCATGAACCCGATCAGGAGTTCGTTGTCGCTGGCCCTCGCCACCGCGCTGTGCCAGTCGATGTTCGCCCGCAGGAAGCGCGGGATGTCGTCCCCGGCCTCGACGAGATCCCGCTGGGCGGCGTCCAGTTCGGCGAGATCACGGTCGGTGCGGCGCACCGCCGCCAGCGCGGCGCACGTGGGCTCGATGGCCTCCCGTGTCTCGTGCAGCGCCTCCAGCCGGATCCGCTGCCCCCGGATGACCAACTGCACGGTACTGGCGAGCGATTCACGGCCCGGCCGGTGCACGAAGGCGCCGCCGCCGCGGCCCGGCCGGATCTGGAGCAGCTTCTCCACCTCGAGAATCCGCAGTGCCTCCCGTACCGTGGCGCGGCTCAGCCCCGTCTGCTCGACGAGTTGACGCTCCGGCGGCAGCGCCATGCCCTCGGTGAACTCGCCGGAGAGAATGCGCTCACGTACCTCCGACGCCAGGACGTCCGATGCCTTCGGAACCGTCAGGGCGTCGAAGCGCGGGTGAGACCTACCGGGCATGTACGTACTCCTGGGACCGATGCCACTGCTTTGGTTGAACCATTCAGCATAGTACGGATGCTCATGGCCACCACGAGCCGCGGCCGCGGGTCACATGACCATGCCGCCGTCTACGGGCAGCACCTGCCCGGTGACGAAGGAGGCGGCGTCCGAGGCGAGGAAGACGAAGCTTCCGGCGATCTCCTCGGGCTCGGCCCAGCGTCCCAGCGGGATCCGGGCGAGCATCGCGTCCGCGAACTTCTTGTTGGTGCGGATCGTCTCCGTCATCGGCGTCGCGGCCAGCGGCGCGAGCGCGTTGACCTTGATCTGCTTGTGTGCCAGTTCACGCGCCAGGGACTTCGTCAGGCCGATGATGCCCGCCTTGGCCGCGGAGTAGTTCACCTGGCCTAGGGTGCCGACGATGCCGGCCGACGAGGTGACGTTGATGATCCGTCCCGTGCCGTCGGTGGGCAGGAACGGCAGCGCGGCCTGCGCGCAGTGGAAGGCGCCCATCAGGTGGATGTCGACGATCCGCCGGAACGCCTCCTCCTGGAGGTTCTCGAACATGTCCGGCGCGATGATTCCGGCGTTGTTGACGAGAATGTGCAGCCTCCCGCCGGTCAGCGCCGCCGCCCGGGCCGCCGCCGCGTCGGCGGACGCACGGTCCCGTACGTCCAGTACGGCACTGTCCGCCCGCTCGCCGGCCGCGGAGATCTTCTCGGCGACCGCCGCGGCCGCCGCCCCGTCGACGTCGGTGACGAGAACCGCCGCCCCGGCGCGCGCGAGCGCCTCGGCGACCGCGGAACCGATGCCGCCCGCGGCGCCGGTGACCAGGGCCGATCGTCCACTGAGATCGAACAGACCGGTGTTGTCGGCCATCAATAGCTCCTCGGCATTCCCAGAGTGTGCGATCCCAGATAGTTCAGGATCATTTCCTGACTGATCGGCGCGATCTTCATCAGACGGGCCTCGCGGAAATAGCGGGCCACGTTGTACTCCTCGGAGTAGCCCATACCGCCGTGCGTCTGCAGGGCCCGGTCGGCGGCGGTGAATCCGGCGTCCGCGCAGAGGTACTTGGCGGTGTTCGCCTCGCGCCCGCAGGGCCGGCCGTTGTCGTAGAGCCACGTGGCCTTGCGCAGGATCAGCTCGGCCGCGTCCAGCCGGGCGAGCGAGTCCGCGAGCGGGAACTGGATGGCCTGGTTCATGCCGATCGGCCTGCCGAACACCACGCGCTCGTTGCCGTAGCTCACGGCCTTCTCCAGTGCCACCCTGCCGATCCCGAGTGCCTCGGCGGCGATCAGCATGCGCTCCGGATTCAGTCCGTCGAGGAGGTAGCGGAACCCCTGACCCTCCTCGCCCACTCGGTCCTCGACCGGGACGCGCAACTCGTCGATGAACAACTCGTTCGAGGTCACGGCATTGCGGCCCATCTTCGGGATGGGGCGGACGTCGATCCTGTCGCGGTCCAGGTCGGTGAGGAACAGCGTCATTCCGTCGGTCCGCTTGGCGACCTCGCCGACCTTGGTGGTGCGGGTGAGCAGCAGGATCTTCTCGGACTCCACGGCTTTGGAGATCCACACCTTGCGGCCGTTGACGACGTAGTGGTCGCCGTCCCGCCGGGCGAAGGTCGTGATGCTCGTCGTGTCCAGACCGGCCTCCGGCTCGGTCACCCCGAAACACACGTGCAGGTCGCCGGTGGCGACACGGGGAAGCGTGCGCCGCTTGAGTTCCTCGGAGCCGTGCACCACCACGGGCTGCATTCCGAAGATCGACATATGGATCGAACTCGCGGCGTTCATCCCGCCGCCGGATCGCGCCACTTCCTCGAGCAGCAGCGTGGCCTCGGTGATGCCGAGACCGTGGCCGCCGTACTCCTCCGGAATGGTGAGCCCCAGCCATCCGCCGTTCGCCACGGCGGCGTAGAACTCCTCGGGAAACCGGTGGTCCCGGTCCTTCTCCATCCAGTACCGGTCGTCGAAGTCGCGCAGGAGCCCGACGACTGCCTTGCGGATGGTTTCCTGATCTTCGGTCAGCTCAAAGTCCACGATGTTGGACCCCTCCGCAGCTTTGATATCTGCGAAACATAACAAAGGTCAGACCGTAAGTACAGCGTGAATGCGGCGGCCCTCTACGAGAGTGCGACGAGAGTGCGACCTGTCCTAGCGGTCCGCGGCCGGGTTGCCCTCGACCCACTGGATGAGGAGCTGGCGCACGTACGGGTTGCCCTCCTGCGCGGAGTGCGCCAGTCGCTCCGCGCTCGCGCGTGCCGCCCGCCAGGCCACCGGGGTGTCCTCGGCGTGCGCGGTGTCGGCGGCGGCCAGCGCGTCGGCCGCCAGGCCCCGGAGATCCTCGGCGAGGTCGTCGTGCGCCGCGGCCCGGTACGCCTCCAGTCGCAGCGCCTTCAGTTCCTCGGCGGAGGGGGCGGGCCGCGCCGGGGGCTGGGCGTAGCCGCTGACCGCGATCACCACGCAGAAGGTCGCCACGTCCCGGCGGCTCTCCCGCTGTCCCCGCGCGATGGCGGGCCCGAGCCAGGCGGCGGCCTTCCAGTGGGCCACGGTGGTGGCAGTGAGGAGGGAGACGGTGAGGGCGGTAAGAGGAATCCAGCCACCGAGGAAGTAGCCGATCGGGCCGAGCACGAGGAGGCAGGCCCCGCTGAGCATCCAGATGCGACGGCGGCCGATTCTGAGGTGTCGGGGCTCCATGCCCTTCAGTGTCGCAGGGGCGCGCAGGGAGCGGTGAGGCGGCGCGGGATTCACCGAGTGCGCCGCCCGGTGCCGGGGGGAGCGGAGTGGGGCGGCCGGGTTGCCGACCGTGGCCGCACGCCCGGCGCTAACGTGGCGGACATGCGCCGTGGGAACTGGCTCGGAACCGTCATGACGGCAGCCGTGGTGGCCCTTGCCGCGGGCTGCGGGGGTGCCTCGGGGAGGCCCGCCGCGTCCGTGGCACCGACACCGGGCGCCTCGGGGGCGATCAGGGTGACAAGCCCGGCCTTCAGGGACGGTGGCACCGTCCCACGCCGTTTCACCTGCGACGGCGCGAACGTGTCCCCGCCGCTGCGTCTCTCCGGTGTGCCGGGTGGTGCGGCCGAGCTGGTCGTGCTGGCCGAGGACCCGGACGCCCCGTCCGGGACCTTCGTGCACTGGCTCATGTGGGGCGTCGATCCGCACGAGACGACGCTGGGTGCGGGCGCCGTCCCGAAGGGGGCGGTGCAGGGCCGCAACGGCTTCGGACAGCGCCGCTACGGCGGTCCCTGCCCGCCCGCCGGCAAGCCCCACCACTACGTCTTCTCGGTCCTCGCCGCCGACGTGAGGCTGCACCTTCCCGAGGACGCCACGGTCGACGCCGTACGGCGCGCGCTGGCCGGTCACACCGTGGGCTCCGGCACCCTCGTCGGGCGGTACGGACGTACGGGCTGAATGGCCGGAGATCGCCCTGCCCAACAATGACGGGCGTACATACGATGCGGTCGATCCCGGCCTTCACAGCTCCTTCACAGGGCGGGGTCGCATGAGCATGCGCTTGACATGTCCATGCTTCAACGATCCGCGCTTGATCCAACGCACTGGTCTGCGACGGCGCCGCACGTCCGCGTGAGGCGCCGCACCCCCCAATTCACGGCGGCACACGTTCCGTGCCGCCGTAGACACCAACGCAACGGATTGGAGCACCATGGCTGGTGGGCTGCTTCTGGGTGGCGCGATAGCCGCCCTGTTCGCCACCGCACTCCCGGGGCCGGACCCGTCCTCCGGGATCGTCGACCCGCCCCCGGACAAGATCGTCATCAAGGTCGCCACCGTGAACGGTTCCGGCTGTCCGCAGGGCACCGCCGCTGTCGCGGTCTCCCCGGACAACACGGCCTTCACGGTCACCTACAGCAACTACCTCGCCCAGGTCGGAGGCAACTCCGACCCCACCGCCTTCCGTAAGAACTGCCAGCTCAACCTGATCGTCCACGTGCCGCAGGGCTTCACGTACGCCATCGCCAGCGCGGACTACCGTGGCTTCGCCGCACTCCAGTCGGGTGCGAGCAGCACCGAGAAGGCCTCGTACTACTTCCAGGGCTCGTCGAGCACGGCGGCCATCACCCACCCCTTCCGCGGCCCCTACAACGACAACTGGCAGTCCACGGACGTCACCGACTGGGCCCAACTGGTCTGGGCGCCCTGCGGTGTCCAGCGGAACTTCAACATCAACACCGAGCTGCGCGTCAACGCGGGCACGTCCACGCCCGGCAGCACCAGTTTCATGACCATGGACTCCACGGACGGTGACATCAGCACCATCTACCACCTCGCCTGGAAGGAGTGCCCCGCCTCCTGACCTCCCGCTCCGTCCGCATGACCTTGACCGGCTCCGCCGCATCGGAGCCGGTCAAGTGGAGCCGGCGAGCTGAGTGAGCTGGGCGAGCTAGGGAAGCAGTCGTTCGATGGCTGTGGGTCCGTCCTCCCGCAGCCTGCGCTCGGCCCAGGCGAGGTTCTTCGGGCTGAGGTCGCGACCCGCGGCGAGCACCATGTCCTCGGCGGTCACGGGGCCTTCGGAGCCGGTGTGCAACAGCGAGTCGGGGGTCGCCCTGTCGTCGGACGGTGAGGACGAATCGGGCTGGCTTGTTGGCATGATCTCTCCCTCTTCCACCTGACCTGTTCTCACGCTACGGGCATTCCGCACACCCCGCGCGACACGCCGCGTGCGGACGCGGCTGAGGGCGGGGTCGGGGCGCCCGGGCCCCATTCGGACGTACAACGATGTCGGTCGTCGGTCGCGGAGGTGATGGTGGAAGCACTCGCACCCCTGCGACTGATCGGAGCATGTAATGCGTATTCGTCTGATGGCCGCCGCCGGGCTGGCAGGCGTGGCCCTGCTGGCCACCGCCGGGACCGCTGCCGCCGCCGACCCCACCCCGGTCGGCGTCGCCTCGAACAGTCCTGGAGTCCTGTCCGGCAACGTCATCCAGATCCCCCTCGACCTCGGCCTCAACCTCTGCGGCAACTCCCTCGACCTGCTGGGTCTGCTGAACCCGGCCACGGGGAACACCTGCACGAACGCCTGAACCGGCTGACCGCCGAGCCGCGCCGGGCAGGTCTTCCCCTGCCCGGCGGACGGCCACCGATTCCTGGCGGACGGCGATCGGCTTGGGCGGGTGGTCTTGTGCCCTGGCGGACGGCGATCGGCTTGGCCGGTGGTCTCGTGTCCTGGCGGACGACTACCGGCCTTGGCCGACGGCCACCGGCGTCGACGCACAGTCGCCGGGTTTTGGCTGACGGGTACCCGTTCCGGCGGACGGTCGCCGGTCCTGGCGGACGGCCACCGATTCCTGCGGGGAGGATCTGTCCTGGCGGACGGCCGCCGGCTTCGGCGCAGGGTCGTCGGTCTTGGCGAACCGCTGCCCAAGGCTGGTCGGCCTTCGGTCATGGCGGGCGATCACCGGCGTCGGCGCACGGTCGCCGGTTTTGGCGAACAGCTGCCGGACGTGGTGGACGGTCACCGGTTCTGGCGGACGGCTTCGGCGTCGGGTCGCCGGTCCTGGCGGACGGCCATCGATCCCGGCGGAGGGGGATCTGTCCTGGCGGACTGCCACGGGTGTCGGCGGGCCGCTGCTCGTCCTGGCGGATGGCCATCGATCCTGGCGGGCTGCCACCAGGCCCGGCGGGCGGCCACCCGCAGGCAGCCACTGGTCCTGGCTGAGCGCTGCCAGGCCCGGCGATCTACCGTCCGGGCCGGGGATCTGTCCCCCCGACCCGGCGGGGCGCCGCCTGTCCCGATGCGGGGTTGTGGATGTGGGGCGCTCGGTGGGCTACTCGTCCGTTCCGCTCAGCGGCTCGTTCGACGGGGGGATGATGCGGGCCGTGAGGTCCGGGTCCGGCATGTGCGGGTCGAACGGGAACATGGGGCGGCGGATGCGGTGGTGCCCCAGCCTGACGAGGTCCTGGTCGACGCCGCCCGGGGTCAGCGCCATCTTCCAGCCGGCGGACATGGCGAACAGTTCCGGTTCCAGATAGCCGATCTTGACCACGACGACGTCGGCGCCGCGCGGGTCGAGCGCCAGGCCGGTGAAGTCGTGCTCGTGGTGGTACGGCTTGCGGAGGCGCGTGATGATCACGTACACGCTCCCGACCCGCAGGACGACCTCGGTCCCGGCGTCCCGGTCCCCGTGCCGGACCGCGTGGACCACCCCGGTCATGGTGAGCGGCCCCGCGTGCCGGTCGTCCACCTCGGCACCGGCCGTGACCGTGACGGTCGCGCCGACGCCCGCCTTCTCCGCGGCCTCGACGGCGGCCGGCCCCGGCACGGACGCGTAGATGACCGTCGGCCCGGACGGTTCCTTGAACTCCGGACGGGCGAGGACGCGTTCGAGCCCCCACGTGACATCGCCCGCGCCGCCCGCCGTCGGATTGTCACCGGTGTCGCTGACGAAGAACGGCCGGGCGTCGGGGGAGGAGGCCAGCGCCTCGTCGAGGCACTCGTCCAGTGATCCGGTCGGCGCGACGAACGCGAACGCCCCGCGCGCCTCCCAGAATCCGCGCGCCAGCCGCTCGGCGCCCCGCGCGACGGCGGCCTCCGACGGCCCGGCGACCACGACCGCGGCGCGGTTGCGCGGCTCGTCCGCCCACGCGTACCCGACCCAGATCGCGGCGTCGGTCACGCCGTCCGTGGCCTCCACCTCGTCGATGGCCGCGTACACGCTCCTGGCGGGCTCGATGCGCGTCGAGGTCTGCTCACCGGCCAGCAGCACGGGTACCGGGATCCAGGCCTTGACCGGCCGGGGCGCACCGGTGGTGAGCAGATCCACGAGATGGCGGGCGGCCCGCTCCTTCGTCTCCATGTGGTCCTCGTGCGGAGCCATCCGATAGCAGGTGATGAGGTCGCTCATGTGGGCGAGCTCGCGCGAGACGTTGCCGTGCAGGTCCATCGAGGTGGACACGATGACATCGGTTCCGACGGTCTCGCGGATCCGGGCGAGCAGGACGGCCTCGGCGTCGTCGACGCCCTCCACCGTCATGGCGCCGTGGATGTCGAACCAGAGCCCGTCGAGGCGCGGCAGCTCCCCGAGCCGGCGCAGCAGTTCCGCGGAGAGCTCCGCGAACGCGGCCGCGGTCACCGTGCCTCCGGGCAGCGCCTTGCCGACGAGCGCGCCGCGCCAGTCGGCGGCGTCACGCAGGGGCGTCCCGGGCGCGAGGAAGGGATAGCGCGTGAGGACGTCCTCGCCGCGCTGTGGGTGGAATGCGGGCGCTTCGGTCCGCGCCGGTGAGAACGTCGACGACTCGATGCCGAGTCCGGCGATGGCGATGACGGGCCGGGCGACGGCGGTACGGGGGTGCGTCATGGCTCCTCGATTCGTATGCGCTGGTCGGAATGGAGTCCCGCTCCTGTCCCTGTTCCCGCTGCCGCTCCGGTCACGGTGTGGAGTGCGTGGGACAGCGCCCGCTGGAGCGCGAACTGCCCCGCGCCGACCAGCCCCGCGTCCGCGCCGAGGCTCGCCCGCTCGATCACCAGGTGCTTGGTCACCAGCGGATGGCACCCCTCGTACAGCTGACTGCGGACGGCGGCGACGAACGGTTCGAGCGTGGAGAGGATGCCGCCGAGGGACACGGCGTCGGGGTTGAAGAAGTTGACGTTCGCGGCCAGCACCATGCCGAGGTAGCGGCCGGCCTGACGGACGGCGCGGGTCGCCTCCGGGTCGGCGTCGGACGCGAACCGGACGACGTCCTCGATCGTGTCGACGTCGAGCCCCCGCTCACGCAGGACGCGCACCAGCGCCGCGCCCGACGCGACGGTCTCCAAGCATCCGGTGTTGCCACAGGAGCACGGGATGTCGTGCCCCGCTTCGACCCGTACATGGGTGATCTCGCCGGCGGCGCCGGTCCCGCCCCGGTAGAGCCGTCCGTCGGCGATGACACCCGCGCCGATCGCGGAGCCCATCTTCACCATGATCGACTGGCGGCGCTCGGCCGGCTGGACACTGTGCTCGCCGACGGCCATGCAGTTGGCGTCGTTCTCGATCGCCGCCGGAACGCCGAAGCGGTCCTCCAGCCAGGCCCGGACGGGGAACCGGTTCCAGCCGGGCATGCGCGACGGCAGTGTCACTACGCCGGAGGCGACGTCGACCGGTCCCGGCAGCGAGAGGCCGACCCCCTTGAGCAGCTCACGCCCGTGCTGCTCGGCGAGGCCCTCCAGCGTCCCGGCGAGCCCGGGCAGCGCGGCCTCGGGCCCCTCCGCCGTAGGGAACGGCACCGTCGACACGTCCGTGAGCCCGCCGCCCGGCAGCACGACACCGACATGCGCGTGTCTGCCCCCGAGTTCGGCCGCGACCGCGAACCCGTCGCTGCCGCCGAGCCGCAGGACCTTGCGCGGACGTCCTCCCGCGGAGGAGCGCGTGCCCTGCTCCGCCACCAGCCCGTGGGCAACGAGCTGACCGACCGTCAGGGAGATCGTCGAGGGCGCGGCCCCGAGCAGATCGGCGAGTTCGGTGCGCGTGGTCGCCCGCCCGGAGGCGAGGAGTTCGAGGACGCGCTCGGCCAGGGACGAGACGCCCGTGGCACCCCTGCGGTGTACCGCACTTTTTTCAGGCATGGACGAAGTAACTTCCGACGACGGGATCGGGATGCCGAGCGTACGTCCCTGAAGCCGCCTCTCCACTTTTTTCAGAACAGCAGAAACAGGCTTTTTACAGCAGGGCGTCTGTTTCTTCGAACAGTCGGGTCGTTGACTGGCTCCGCCACGCCCCTTGCCCGGCCCCTTTGTTCACCCCTGTTCACCCCGAGGAGAGCCATGTCCCCTGCTCGCGCGACACTCGTCGCCGGTGCCGTCGTCTCGGCGGGCACGCTGCTGCTCGCGGGCTGCTCCGGGACGAGCGGCACGTCGTCCACGTCCTCCGACTCCATCAACTACGCGCTGCCCGCGAACTTCACCCCGAACTGGATCCTGCCGATCGGCACGGCGGCGCATCTCAACACCAACAACATCTCCATCGCCAACAGCCTCTGGGAGCCGCTCGTCGCGTACGACGGCTCGACCGGCAAGATCGCCTGGAACAAGAGCGGGTCCATCGCGACCGCAGCCGCCTTCGCCTCCGACGGCAAGAGCGTCACCCTCACGCTCGGCGACCGCAGGTGGAGCGACGGCAAGCCGATCACCTCGCGCGACGTCGAGTTCTGGTTCAACCTCATCAAGGCGAACAAGGAACAGTGGGCGGGCTACAACCCCGGCAAGGCGCCGGACAACTGGACCTCGTTCAAGACCGTGGACGACCACCACTTCACGCTCACGTTCGACAAGGCCTACAACTCCGACTGGATGCTCGCCAACGAGCTGAGCGCGATCAACCCGCTCCCACAGCACGCATGGGACAAGACGGCCGCGTCGGCCACGGTGTCGGACGCCGACCGGACGGCCGCCGGCGCCAAGCAGGTGTGGACGTACCTCAACACGGCCGCGAAGAACATCTCCGGCTACGAGAAGGACGCGCTGTGGAAGACCATCAGCGGTCCCTACGCGGTCAAGTCCTTCTCGACCGCGGGCAAGGTCGTGCTCACCGCCAACAAGAAGTACGACGGCGGTGAGAAGCCGGACATCGCCACCGTGAACCTCCTCCCCTTCACGACGGCGGACGCCGAGAAGAACGCGCTGCGCTCGGGGAGCGTCGACTACGGCTACATCGAGGCGACAGACCTCGACCAGAAGGACCGGTTCACCGCCCAGGGGTACACGGTCAAGCCCTGGTCCGGCTGGGCGATCACCTACATGCCGTACAACTTCAACAACCCGTCCATGGGCGCCGTGTTCAAGCAGCTCTACGCCCGTCAGGCGGTCCAGCGGTCGATCGACCAGAGCAGCCTGGCGAAGGTCATCTTCAACGGCACCGCGGTCCCCGGCTACGGCCCGATCCCGCAGGCGCAGTCGAGCGACTTCCTCTCGCCCACGCAGAAGGGCAATCCGTACCCTTTCTCGACCTCTGCCGCCAAGTCACTCCTGTCCAGCCACGGTTGGACCGAACAGGGCGGAGTCATGGTGTGCACGGATCCGGGCGCGGGCGCCTCGCAGTGCGGTGACGGGGTCGCCAAGGGCACCAGGTTCCAGATGCAGGTGCTGTCGCAGTCCGGCTCGACCGTCACCGACAACATGATGAGCGCGATCCAGTCCTCGCTGGAGAAGACCGGGATCAAGTTCACGATCAGGACCGCGCCCGTGAACTCGGTGCTGTCCCAGACCCCGCCGTGCACCGCGAGTCAGTCGATCTGCACGTGGCAGCTGTCGTTCTTCGGCACCGCCGGCAGCTGGTACTTCAACGCCTTCCCGACCGGCGACTCGCTCTTCCAGAGCAAGGGCGGCTCGAACTTCGGCAACTACTCCGACCCGGAGACCGACCAGCTGATCACCGCCTCCACCACGTCGAACTCCGCGCAGGCCGTACGGGACTACAGCGCGGCCGTCGCCAAGGACCTCCCGGTCATCTGGCTGCCGGAGCCCGACTACCAGATCTCGGTCGTCAAGAACGGCCTCGGCGGCTTCTCACAGGACTCACTCGCCAACTTCCACCCGGCGCAGTGGAAGTGGAACCGCTGACCGCATGGACACCCTCCTCTATCTCACCCGGCGCGTCCTGCAGTCCCTCGCGGTGATCCTCATCGTGACGGTGGTGGTCTTCTGCCTGCTGCACGCGCTGCCCGGAGGTCCCGCACGCGGCATCCTCGGCCCGCAGGCGACGGCCCAGCAGATCGCGCAGTTCGACCACGAGCAGGGCCTCGACCGCTCGCTCCCCGTCCAGTACCTCTACTACCTGCGCACCCTGCTGCACGGCGACCTCGGCACCTCGTACACCCTGAACGAGGCGGTCTCCCGGCTCATCGAACAGCGCCTCCCGAAGACCCTGGTCCTCACCGTGCTGTCCGCGCTGGTCGGGCTCGCGCTCGCGATCCCGCTCGGCATGTGGCAGGCGGTGCGTCGCAACAAGCCGGTGGACTACGTCATCACGACGCTGAGCTTCGTCGCGTACTCGACCCCCGTGTACTTCCTCGGGCTCGTCCTGGTCCTGGTCTTCACACAGATGCTGCCCTGGTTCCCCTCGCAGGCGCCGCAGGGCGACACGCTCGGGCAGGTGCTCTCCCAGCCGAACGCGCTGGTCCTGCCGGTCGTCGCGGGAGCCGCGTCCATGGTCGCCGTCTTCAGCCGGTACATGCGCGCCGCGACCCTGGAGAACCTCTCCGAGGACTACGTGCGTACCGCGCGGGCCGGCGGCTCCCGTCCCCGCGCGATCCTGTGGCGGCACGTGTTCCGCAACTCGCTGACCCCCGTCGTCGCGATGCTCGGCTACTACGTGCCCGTCCTCTTCGGCGGCGCCCTGGTCGTCGAGCAGCTCTTCAACTACCCGGGGATGGGGCTGCTGTTCTGGAGCGCCGCGCAGTCCTCCGACTATCCGGTGCTGCTCGGTTGCGTCCTCGTCATCTCCGTCGCGACGGTCGTCGGCACCCTGCTCGCCGACATCGTCCAGCGGATCGTCGATCCCCGAGTGAAGGCGGGCCGGTCATGAGCGCCGTATTGCCGGTGACACCCACCGTGGAGGCGGCCGCCGGGTACCGCCTCGCCCTGCGCCGGTTCGCGCGCAACAGGCTCGCGGTCGCGGGTCTGGCGGTCGTCGTCCTCTTCCTGCTCTTCTGCTTCGCCGGCCCGCTGCTCCACTCGACCGACCAGACCCACACCCATCTCACCCAGGTGAACCTGGCGCCGAGCGGCGCGCACCTGCTCGGCACCGACGCCGTCGGACACGACGAGCTGGGGCGGCTCATGTACGGCGGCAAGGTGTCACTGCTCGTCGGCCTCGCCTCCGGCCTCCTCGCGACCGTCATCGGCACGCTCTGGGGCGCGGTCGCGGGCTACGCGGGCGGCTGGATCGACGCCGTGATGATGCGGGTCGTGGACGCCGGAATCGCCATCCCGGCGCTCTTCATCCTCCTCGTCGTCTCCGCCATCACCACCCCGGACACCTGGGGGCTCGTCGTCATCCTCGGCCTGGTCTCCTGGCTGGTCCCCTCCCGTCTCGTCCGGGCCGAGACACTCACCCTGAAGGGCCGGGACTACGTGCTGACACTGCGCGCCATCGGCGGCACGCACGGCCGGGCGATCGGCCGGCACATCCTGCCGAACTCCGTCTCGACGGTCGTGGTCGCCGCCACCTTCCAGGTCGCCGACGCGATCCTCCTCGTCGCCTACGTGTCCTATCTCGGCCTGGGCGTCCAGCCCCCGTCGACCGACTGGGGCGGCATGCTCTCTGCCGGTCTGACGGCCGCGTACTCGGGACGCTGGTGGCTCATCGTGCCGCCCGGCCTCGCCATCATCCTCGTCGTCTGTGCCTTCAACGCCATCGGCGACGGACTGCGCGACGCCTTCGACGTGAGGGGACGCGGATGACCGCCGACATCCTGCGGATCGAGAACCTGGGCGTCACCTTCTCCACGGAGACGGGTGAGGTGGCCGCGGTACGAGAGGTCTCGCTGCGGGTCCGACCCGGTGAGACGCTCGCCCTCGTCGGCGAGTCGGGCTCCGGCAAGTCGACCGTCGCGCTCGCCGCGATGGGGCTGCTGCCGGGCACCGCCCACGCCACGGGCCACGCCGTCGTCGGTGGCACCGACGTCGTCGGCGCCACCGAGGCCGACCTCGCGGGTCTACGGGGCCGCATCGCGTCGATGGTGTTCCAGGAACCCGCGACCGCGCTCGACCCGCTCACCCGCATCGGCGCCCAGATCGCCGAGGTCATCCGCAACCACCGTCCCGTCACGGCCAAGGAGGCCGCCGGGGAGGCGGTCGAACTCCTGCGTCGCGTCGGCATCCCGGATCCGGGGACGAGGGCGTCCGCGTTCCCGTTCCAGCTCTCCGGGGGACAGCGGCAGCGCGTGGTCATCGCCATGGCGATCGCCAACGCCCCGAGCCTGCTCATCGCCGACGAACCGACCACCGCGCTCGACGTCACCGTGCAGGCCGAGATCCTCGACCTGCTGCGGTCGCTCGCCGCCGACTTCGACACAGGGGTACTGCTGGTCACGCACAACATGGGAGTGGTCGCCGACTTCGCGGACCGCGTCGCCGTCATGCTTCAGGGGGAGATCGTTGAGACGGGGCCGGTGGAGGAGGTGCTCCTGCGGCCCACGCACGAGTACACCAAGCGCCTGCTCGGCGCGGTGCCGCGGCTGGCCGTCGCCGAGCCGGGGGCCGACTCCCGGCGCACCGAAGGGGATCGGCCCGCCGCGGACGCGGTGGTCGAACTGCGTGACGTGAGCGTGCGGTTCGGCCGCGGGCGCCGCGCCGTCCGCGCACTCGACGGTGTCTCGCTGACGGTCAGGGCCGGTGAGACCGTGGGTCTGGTGGGGGAGTCGGGTTCGGGCAAGTCGACCGCCGCGCGCGTCGCGCTGGGCCTCGTACCACCGTCGTCCGGCTCGGTGTCGCTGTTCGGCGCCGACCTCGGCAGGACCCGGGGGCGGGCCCGGCGCGCGCTGCTGGCCGGTGTCGGCGTGGTCCTGCAGGACCCGGTCGCCTCGCTCGACGCCCGGATGAGCGTGGCGGAGTGCGTCGCCGAGCCGCTGCGCGTGCACCGCCGGGGGATGCCGGCGGCCGAGCGCCGGACCCGGGTCGGCGACGTACTCGAACTCGTCCGTCTGCCGAGGGAGTTGGCCCACCGGGGTCCGCGTGAGTTGTCCGGTGGCCAGCGGCAGCGGGTGAGTCTCGCCCGGGCGCTGGTCCTTGAGCCGCGACTGCTGGTCGCGGACGAGCCGACGAGCGCGCTCGACGTGAGTGTGCAGCAGTCGGTCCTTGAGGTGATCGCGAGGCTCCAGGGCGAGTTGGGGTTCGCCTGTCTGTTCGTGTCCCACGACCTCGCCGTCGTCCAGCAATTCGCCCAGCACGTCGTCGTCCTGCGGGCCGGGCGCATCGAGGAGGAGGGCAGTACCGCGACCACGCTCCTGCATCCGCGCACGGACTACACGCGACGGCTCATCGCCGCCGTGCCCGTGCCGGACCCGGTGCTGCAACGCCGTCGGCGCGCGGAACGGCGGGCCGCCACGGGGGTCACGGCGTGACCGTATCCGGGAGCCGCCCCCCGACGCCCGAGGTGTACGCCGGTGTCGACATCGGCGGTACGACCACCCAGGTCGTGCTCTGCGCGGCCGACCTCACCGTCGTCGACTCGGTGGAGGTGCCGACACCGGCGGCCGAGGGCGGAGGAGCGATGGTCCGCGCCGCGCTCGCCGCCCTGGATCTGCTCCGCGCACGCGCGGGCACGCGGCTGCTGGGCGTCGGCGTCGGCGCGGCAGGTGTTGTCGACAGCCGGGCCGGCCGCATCCTCGTGGCCAGCGACTCCTTCCACTCCTGGGCCGGGTTTCCGGTGACGGCGACGGTCGAGGACGCGCTCGGCGTACCGGCCTTCCTCGACAACGACGTCAACGCCTTCCTGCGCGGCGAGGTCGCGAAGGGAGCTGTCGAGGGCGAGTCCGCCGCACTTGGGATGACGCTCGGCACCGGGGTCGGGGGCGCGCTGTGGCTGGACGGCGCGCTGTTCGAAGGGGCGCACGGGGCGGCGGGCGAGATCGGCCACCTCCCCGGTTTCGGTGACCTGCCGTGCACCTGCGGCGGCCGTGGCCACCTGGAGACGCTCGCCTCCGGCCGCTCCCTCGCGGCGCGCTACGGCGAGCGGACGGGGCGCTCCCTGACCGCCCGGGGCATCGCCGAGGCGGCGGTGGACGGCGACCCCGACGCGCTCGCCGTCTACGAGGCCGCGGGGGCGGGCGTCGCCCGCGCGATCCTGATCACGGCGGGCCTGGTCGACCTCACGACCTTCGTGATCGGCGGCGGGGTCAGCCGGGCCTGGGACCTCCTCGAACCGTCGATCGGTGCCGTGCTCGCCGCCGAGCCGCCGGTCAGCGGACAGCCGATCCGGGTCGTACGGTCCCGGCTGGGGAGCCGTGCGGTGGCGATCGGCGCGGCGTCCCGGGCGCGGACGGAACTCGTGGCGGTGACAAGGGTGTAGGGGGCGGGGTGGGTAACTGCTGTTGACCGGTGGGTGAGTTGACGGCCAACGCTCCTTCATTGGTCTGTACATGACGGCAGTTGACGGGTCAGACTGTGCGCCGAAACCCGCCCCCCACCGAGGAGCACCTCATGCGCAAGCCCGCCCGGCAACGTTGTCACGCCGCCCTGGCCGGACTCGTCACCCTCGCCACGGCCGCCGTGCTGTCCGTAGCCGTCACCACGCCCGCCGCGGCCGCCGACACCTGGACCGAGGTGGGCTCCGACCGTGCCGACCCGCTGACCGAGAGCCAGGGCCTGGCCTCGGTCGAGGTCCCGGCCGGCAGCCCCAACCACTACACCGGGATCGGCACCATCCCGATCGGCGTCAGCAGCCGCGGCTGGAACCACGTCGGCGACCCGGACGCCTCCTACAACGGCTACTACGTCGAGCCGTACCAGAGCGACTCCGGCAGCTCCAAGATGTTCCGGGTGCAGGCGCCCGGCGGCGCCTGGTCGGAGTACGTCCACGCGCTGAGCCCCGGCGAGGCCCTGAACAACTCCTTCGACACCATCTCCCCGGACGGCCAGTGGATGGTGTCGGGGGAGTGGGGCACGATGACGCGGCTGCTGGTGTTCCCGACCCCCGGCGTGAACGCGAGCACCTCCCCCTCGGCCAACCTTCCGCAGGCCTCCACCATCAACCTCGACCACGCCGTCCGTGACGTCCAGGGCTGCGACTTCGTCACCGCGACCCAGCTGCTGTGCTCCTCCGACGACCCGGCGGGCACCCTCTTCGGCATCACCAAGCCGCTGCTGCAGATCGACCTGTCCGCCGCCCCGAGTGGCAGCGGCGACGTGACGGGCCATGTCACCGCCCTGCGTCAGCTCCCGCTGCGCAGCTCCTGCTCGGGCACCTTCGAGGCCGAGGGCATCGACTACGACCGGCGCACCGGCACACTGCGTGTGATCGTCGTGTCGCCCGGTTTCTGCGTCCTGACCGACAGCAAGACCTACCGGTTCACCAAGAGCTGAGCGTCCGTACCCGGGGCGTGACACGGACAGCGAAGGGAGCATAGGCGTTCGAGGTGGGGGAGGTCTAAGGTCGGAAGCAGAACCAGAGAAATGGGGAGGCGGCCGACAGTGGTGCAGGACGAGGCCGTGATCGGCTGTACCGGGGAGCTGCTCATCGGCACACGGGGAACCGCCGGTCCCGGCGAGATCCTTGTGCGGGTCAGAGGCGGATCCGAGACCTTCCTCGCCTGGTCGCAGGAGCCCCTGCCCGTGGGGGCGACCGTGCTCGTGGTCGAATCCCGCGGATGCCGTGAGGTCGACGTCATCCGCTGGGTCGATCCGCTGGACGCGTTGGACGGCGACGCCGTCGACGCCGGTTAAGGAGAAAACAGGATGTTCGGTTACCGCGTTCCCGCTCCCGACGAGGCGATGCTGATCTCGGGAGGCAGGCGGGGACTGGGGGGCGCGCCGTTCCGAGTGGTGACGGGGCACGGAAAATTCGTGCTGCCCGTCTTCCGCAAGACCCGCTTCCTCACACTGTCGATGTGTGAGGCCGAGGTCACCGAGACCTGCGTCACCAGGCAGGGCATCGCGCTGCACGTCCGCGCCGTCATCGCCTTCAAGGTCGGCAACGACACCGAGAGCATCATCAACGCCGGTCAGCGCTTCCTCTCCGACCAGGAACAGATGTCGGTGCTGACCGGCCGGATCTTCGCCGGTCATCTGCGCGCCATCATCGGCTCGATGACCGTCGAGGAGATCGTCACCGAGCGGCAGAAGCTCGCCGCGGAGGTCTTGGACACCTCGAAGGTCGAGATGGCGAAGATCGGCCTGATCGTGGACTCGCTGCAGATCCAGTCGATCGACGACGGTGACACCGGTTACATCGCGGCCATGTCCGCACCGCACAAGGCGGCCATCCAGCGGCAGGCCCAGATCGCGCAGGCCCAGGCGACCCAGGCCTCGGTCGAGGCGGAGCAGGTGGCCGCGCGCAACCAGGCCGAGTACGCCCGCCAGACCGCGATCGTGAAGGCGGAGTACTCGGCCGAGGTGGACCGCGCGCAGGCGCAGGCCGCCCAGGCCGGACCGCTGGCCCAGGCGCACGCCCAGCAGGAGGTGCTCGCCGCGCAGACCGAACTGGCACAGCGGGCGGCCCAGTTGCGTCAGCAGCAGCTCGTCGCCGAGATCGTCAAGCCGGCCGAGGCCGAGGCGGAGCGGATCAAGGTGCTCGCCATCGCCGACGCGGAACGCATGAAGATCCAGGCCGAGGCCGCCGCCTCGCACGACCGCGTGGCGCTCGACCGGATGCTGATCGACCAGCTCCCGCTGATCGTGAAGGAGGCCGCGGGCGGTCTCGCCGGCGCCAACGTCAACGTCCTGAACGGCGCGGACGGACTGGGTGAGATCGCCGCCGGGCTGGTCGCCCAGGGCCTGACGATCCTGGACTCGGTCCGCCAGAACCTGAACGGCCAGAACTCGGGCGACCAGAAGTCCGGGGGTCGTTCGGAGAAGACGGAAGGACTGCTGGAGCTCCAGAGCTACCGGCGGACCCCGGAACAGCAGGACAGGGACGGGAACGAGCCGGAGGGCGGCCCGTCCTCGACGACCTGACCGGAAGTCCCCCTACCGCAACGGCGCGGGTACCCGGTTCGGTGCGGCGGTGGACGAGTGACGGAGTGAAGCGGCCGCCGTTCCCTGGGGACGGCGGCACGCTCCCACCGGAGCGTTACACCGGTATTGACGACCCGTCAGGAAAGCCATCCGGTGGAGCTGTTCCCGGGCGGAAGAGACGGGGGCAGAGCGCGCGGGCCGGGGACCGGAGCGCCGGGTGGTCTCGGGAGGAGACCGCCCGACGAGGGATCCCTGTTGAGGATCCATTCGAGTTCGCGCTGGATCCTGCGGGCCTCGTTGCGGACCTGCAGCGGTATGTCCCCTCGTTCGGAGATCAGTTGGGCGTAGATCGGTGCGTCGTGCACAGGTGGTGCTTCTCCTCGGGTCTGGTGCCTTCCCTCTACGGTAAGGCCGCGGCGGTACCGCGGGACTCATCCTCCCAGTTCGGCCAGAACCGGAAGCACCTGACCAAGGAATGACACCTTCCCCCCGCAGCCGTGGGTGTCCCTACGAGTCATTGGCGCTCGACGGACCGAACAACTCGATCTCGGCTATGGAGACCTGCTTGTCCCGGGCGGTGCCATAGGCCGAGCGGATGATGAAACGGACCGCCGTGACATCACCCACGCGGAACTTACGCTGCTGACCGCCCGCAACCTGGTCAAGGGTGAGGAAGCGGGTGCTCGTCTTGCCGTTCGCCGTGGTGATCCGGGCCTCGATACGGTGCGGCAGCGCCGACTTCGTGAGCTGGTCCGGGCGGGCGGACGTGCCCGAGGTGATGATCACGTCCAGCAGCCGGGTGGGCTGTTCGAAGCGGGCCTCCAGCCACTCGCCGTCCCCGGACTCCGAGACGCCGGGTCCCCACCAGGTGTTGTTGAGCTTGTCGAAGGCGAGCCCCGCGCCGTGACCGGCGAAGGAACGGGACGCCTTCACGTGGTCCGGGCCGACCGGGACCCGCTTGGCGAAGTGGTCCTTCACCGCCTGCACGGCCGTACCGGTGTTCATCACGGCGAACACCAGCAGACCGAGCACCACCGCGCCGACCACCCAGTTCATGACGCGTCCGAAGCCCCGCCGCAGTCGGGGCCGGTCCCCGGCCCACGGCACCTCACCGTTGCGGGAGTTGAGCACCCGACGCCACCAGGGCAGAGGGCCCGGCGCCTGCTGTTCCCCGGCCATGGACAGCGCGCAACGCCCGCAGAAGTGCCGGTCCGGCCGGTTGGGAGTGGCGCACCAGGGGCAGGGCACACCCCCGTCCGCACCGGGCTCCGCGACCGGGGTACGGACCTGTGGGCGGCTCGCCGCGGGGCGGCCGGGCAGCACGGGCGCAACCGACGGCGCGACCCGCGGTTCCGGATCCGCCACCGGCACCAGCAGGGACCTGGCCCGCTCGGCCGCGGAGTCCCGGTCGGGGGCGGCGGAAGGCAGGGGCTCGGTGGCCGCGGTCTCGTCCGGCCGCGCGGGAGCGGCCGGTACGGAGCCGTGGGAGGCGACGGGGGCCGGGTGGGGACGCGCGGTGTCGTCGCTCATCGGGCTCGGATCCGCCGCGTCACCGGATACCGGCGGACTGGGGGCCGACGCGTCCGGTCCGCTGTCGACGGCATCGTCCTCGTGCGGGTCGCGTGCGGGTCGCGCGGTGCCCGCCCTGTCGGCGCCCACGGTGTCCGCCTCCGCGATGGAGCCCGCCGTGTCGTGCGCCGTACGAGCCGTTCCCGTACCGGCGCCCGGTCGTGCGAACGCGTCCCAGCCCGGCTCGCTCTCGGCCGACCCGGCGGGATCCGCCGCCCGGGAGCCTTGGTCGCCGGCCGTCGGCGCCGCCGTCTCGTCGGCGGCGGCCGCGGGACGACGGGTCCGGGCCGCGACCCCCGCCGGAGCCGGGGCCCCGGCCCAGTCGAGCACCGCGCCGCAGGCGTCGCAGAAGGACTGGCCGGGCTCCGCCCGGGTGCCGCACTCGGCGCAGGCCGGGGCACGCCCGGGGCCGGTGCCTGGGGTCTGGGTGGTCATTTCTCGGGGATCCTTTCGGCGGCGGTCACCTGGACCGTGTAGGGCATGTGGGCGGGACGGGCGGCCGCCACGAGGTTCTCCAGCCGGTACTCGTCCGCCGGGGTCGGCTCGGGCAGCCGCAGCGTGACGTGCAGGCGGGGGCGGCGGTCGCCGGGGACCGGGCCGAGCGGACGCGGGTCCCAGGCGGCGGCGCCGCTCTCGGTGATCTCCGGCTCGACACCGAAGGCGAGGCGTACCGCTTCGGACAGGCCGCGGCGGGTGCCTCGTACGCGATGCAGGTACGCGGCGGCGGCGACGGCCGCGCGCAGCCGCGCGTCCGGTTCCGTGCCGTCGACCTCGGCGCCGACCCAGGTGCCCAGCCAGCGGGTGAAGTCGGCCGGTGCGAGCGCCGGGTCGAAGTAGGTGTGCAGACAGTCGAGGGCCAGCAGGATCGGTGCGACCACCTCGTCAAGCCCCGCGACGAAGCGCAGCGCCAGGTCGTCGTCGGCGAAGACCGCGGGGAGCATGCCGCCGATCGGCGCCGAGGACTCCAGGCCGTCGATGGAGCCCCTCATGAGCCGTCTCCGATGACGCGGACCCGGTGGTCGAAGGAGAACACCAGCGAGGGGGCTTCCAGGTCGATCCGGTCGGTCGGGTCGCCGCGCTTGCCGGTCAGCGGGTCGGCGGGGTGGAGCTGCACCGCGTCGACGAGTTCGACGCCTGGCACGCGTTGCAGCACCGCGAAGACCTCGCCCGCCTGCACGGGTCGGCCGAACGGCCAGCCGGTGCCGTCCGCGCCGCCGGTGAGCGGGTCCAGATGGCGGTAGAGCGCGTCGTGGGCCTGGCGGCGCACCCGGTCGGTGTCGACCCCGCGGAAGGCGTGCACGGTCGCGACGACGGTGACGCCCTGGTAGAAGGGCGGGCCGACCGCGAGCCGGGTGCCGATCAGCCGGCGCTCGTCGAGGTGCCGCGTGATGCGCTGCAACAGGGCGTCGCCGGGCACGAGTTGCTCGAAGCGCAGCCGTCCGCCGGGGTCGGGCACGGCCTGCGGGACGACCAGGACACGGACCGCGTAGGCGCCGTGCTCGCCCTCATCGCCCTCCAGACAGGTGATACGGGCCGTCTCGGGGGCGGCGCGCCGGGCCAGTTCCTCGTAGTCGCGCAGGGTCACAGCCCGCTCCTGGGCGCGCAGCGTGATCGGCGCCCGGGTCTTCGCCTCCTCGACCGTCTCCCCTTCGACGCCGCCCCGGGCGGCTTCCCGGTTGACGACGTCGGCCACGTACGGCACCGAGCTGCGCAGCACCTGGACGGCGCCCCGGGCGACGTTCCCGGCCCGGCCGCCACCGGTGCGGTAGCGGCGGGCGCGGATCACGGCCCCCTTGGGCGCCACCGTCCCGTACTGGCGCATCGTGCCGTCGGCTTCGCGGACGGCGGGCCCGAAGGCGATCTCGCCGGTCGCCGCGTCCAGGGTGATGTGCCGGTCGGTGGGGCCGGACGCGGCGAAGTGCGGGACGACGTCCCAGTCGACCCAGCCGTCGCGCTCGGCGGTCTGCAACAGCACCGGCGGGGTGTCGCCCACGACGGGGAAGTGGGCGAGCCGCAGCCGCTGCCCGGGCAGACCGGTGGACTCGCCGAGCGCCTCGTCCTGGACGGTCTCGGCGTGGATGGCCGAGGTGGTCCCGCCGAGGGTGAACGCGTCGGCGGACCGGATGGTCGGAGACGTGGTGTAGAAGGGCTGGTCGGACAGCGGTTCGGTGACCCGGCAGCGCAGCCAGCCCGCCTCGTGACCTCCGGTGCGCGACAGTGTGTGGCCGCCCGGGACGTGCAGGACCACCTCACCGGGCCGGTTGAGGCCACCGGTGCCGTCCCGGTCCACCTCGCAGGCCGCCCAGCCGTCCTCGGTCCACGCCTCCCAGACCAGCGGCGGCTGGCGCGGATCGACACCGACACCGTCGACCCGGCTGTCGAGCTCCAGGCCCAGCGCGCAGTGCGGTACGGCGGAGGTGAGACCGAGGAGCATGCAGTCACCGGGGTTCGGTGACTCCGCGAAACACAGCACGTCCTTGCCCTCGGCGAGATCGGCGGTCCGGTCGGTGACCGCACCACCGCTCTGCTGCACGACGAGACGACTCAACGAGCAGGGAACCACGGTCAGTTCGCGTTCGGTCGCGAAGACGACGGCCTCCTCGTTCTCGGTGCGCACGGTGGCGGCCTCGGTTCCCACGGGCAGCACGATGGGCTCCTCGTGCGGTGCGGACAGCCAGAACGTGAGGTCCGTACGGGCGGCCGAGGGCGGGAACAGCGTGATGCCGACGAGGTCGAGGAACGCCAGATGGTTCTTCTCGGGGACGCGGTTGAGCCGGTAGACGATCTGGTCGGCCATGTGGGCGACCGTTTCCACGAGGGTGACGCCGGGGTCCGACACGTTGTGGTCGGTCCATTCGGGGGCGCGCTGCTGGATGTAGCGCTTGGCGTCGTCGACGAACTGCTGGAAGCGGCGGTCGTCGAGGTTCGGGGAGGGCAGTGCCATCAGCGGTCGCTTTCAAGGGAGTCGCCCGCGCCGGGGGCGTCGGGCTCCTCGTGGGATGGGATGACGTAGAACGGAAAGACCAGGCTGCGCGGGTTGTTGGTGCCGCGGATCGAATAGCGGACGTCGATGAAGAGCACGCCCTGGTCGGGACCCGCCGTCACCTCGACGTCGTTGACCTCGATCCGTGGCTCCCAGCGGTCGAGGGTGGTGTACACCTCGTGCTGGATCCGGCCCGCCGTCGCCTCGTTGACCGGCGCGAACACCAGGTCGTGTATGGCACAGCCGAACTCGGGCCGCATCGGCCGTTCGCCCGGTGCGGTGGCCAGCACCAGCCGGATGGCCTCCTCGATCTCCCGCTCCCCGCTGACCATGGCGATGCCACCGGTGGGACCGATGCGCATGGGGAACGCCCAGCCGGATCCAACGAACTGCTCGGCCATCAGAGGGCCACCCGCCTACTCCTGAAGAACGTCCCGGCCGTCACGGCAGCGGATACGGCTTGTTGTTGACCAGCACCACGCCCTGCAGGGCGAGCGTGATGGCCCGAATGCCCACATTCGCGATGGAGTTGACCTGAACGCTGCCGCCGGCGGTGAGCGTCGCGGCGCCCACCGCCTTGAGGCTGAGCGCCCCCATCGCGTCGACGGTGACCGCACCGCCGAGTGACTTGAGGTTGACCAGCCCGCGGCCCTCGATGTCGAGCGGGCCGCCGCTCTTGATGGTCAGCCTTCGGCGCGCGCTCAGAGTGAGATCGGTGCCGGCCTCGACCGACACCGACCGGCTGCCCTTGATGGTGACGGACCCCTTGCTGTCCACGGTGATCTCGGTCTTCGTGCGATCGAGATTGATGATCAGCTTGTCGTTGCCGGAGGCGATCCGCACCCCCTGCTTGCGGGCACCGGTCTGCTGGCTGAGCAGGTCCACCCGGTTGCCCTTCCGGTCGGACAGGGTGTGCCGGATCGCCTGCTTCTTCAGCCCGTCGTGCAGGGGTACGTCACTGACCACGGTCGGCTTGTCCTTGCCGTTGTAGAGGCCGCCGATGACGAACGGGTGGTCCAGGGCACCGCGGTCGAAGGCCACCAGCACCTCGTCGTTGACGTCGAACGGGAACACCCCGCCGCCGCCTTTCCCGCCGAGCTGCACGGTCCGCGTCCAGTCGCTCTCGTACGCGTCGTCCAGCCAGGGGAACTGGAGCTTGACCCGGCCCTGCTTCAGCGGGTCCTGCACATTCGTCACCAGGGCGTTGGCCACGCTCGGCAGCTTCGGCGCGGTGGCCGTGCCCCCGCCGGACGTGAGGCCGTACAGAGAGCGCCACTGGCGGCCGCTGACGGTGATCCAGGTCTGATAGTGCTCGTCGTAGCCGAAGACGTGCCGCACGGACGTCACCGTGTACTTGCCCTCGAACGGCTTGCCCACGTCGGTCAGCGTGACCGGAACACCGGGCCGCAGCTTGGGGTTGCCGAACACCATGACCTCCAGCTCGGCGAAGGAGGAGGTCACGTCCTCGGCGAGGGCCTTGGCGGCGACCTTCACCTCGGCCAGGCGGTCGAAGGGTGTGTCGGTCTCGACCAGCTTGGCGGTCTTGAACTTCTTCGCCGTCTTCTGCGGGGTGGTGCCGATGGCGAAGCCGTCGTTGGACGTGGCGGGCGACGTGGCGGTGAGCTTCTTCTTCGTCGTGACGTTCCAGCCGCGCGCCTCGGTCTTGGCGACCTGGTCGGCGGAGGTGACCGCGGCCCGGCAGCGCAGTATGTCGACGCCGCCCTGGAGGACGAAGGGGCTCTTGTCGCCGGGCATGCTGGTCGGCGGCGCGGTGGAGGCCGGGTCGGCCTTGGCGAACTGGAACTTCCCCTCGGAGTCCAGCGACATGACCACGTCGTTCTCGTCGGCGAGCCGGGCGAGGAAGTCCCAGTCGGTCACGTTGGCCTGGCTGATGAACTCGTAGACCGTCGTGGTGGGCTTGATGCCGCCCTTCCCCTTGCCGATCGGAATGCCGTTCATCGTGGCCAGCTTCTTCGCGATGTCCGCGGCCGTCTGATTGCGGTACGCGGCCACCCTGCGCTGGCGCATCAGGCGGTGGCCCATGTCGTAGCCGCGGATGACGGTGAAGGTGCCGGTGCCGTCGTAGTCGGTCTCCATACCGGTCACCTCGCCGGTCAGCAGCGGGGAGGCCGCGCCCTGGCCGTCCGCGACCGGCGCGAGTGTCACCGGCGTGCCGCACTGGATGCGGAGTTCGCCGAGCACCAGCCGGTCCGGGTCGCGGAAGGTCAGCCGGAACGCGGCCGGCACCCCCGCCCCGAGGTCGACCCAGCAGCCGACGAGGTCGGAGGCGATCTTCTCCGGAACCGGACTGCCGTCCACGGTCACGTGGACGACGTTGGAGTACGAAGGCTGGACCATCAGAAACCCACCTCTTCGGCGGCGGGCAGCACGAGCTCGGTGCCGTTCGACAGCCGGTTCGGGTCGTCGATGCCGTTCGCCTCGGCGATCGCCCGCCAGGCCGCCGCGTTCCCGTACTCCCGCCACGCCAACGACTGGAGCGAGTCCCCGGCGACGACCCGGTGCACACGCTGCGCGGTGAGCGCGCCCGACGTCGGGTTCTGTCCCTTGGTCTTGCTGGGAATCTCGTGCAGATGCACCTGACAGGTGGCGCGGATCGGCACGCCCGTCGTGCCGAACAGGGAGTAACTGGCGTCCACCGAGCTGACGTACGCCGTGAACCGCGCGGTCGAGAACGACCCCCACTGGAACACCACCCACGGAGTGGACGGCTGCTTGGCGGCGATGCTCTTCTCCGTCACCTCGCAGCAGGAGAACAGCGACTCGACCTTCTTGAGCACCGAGTTGCTGGTCGGGTCGTCGGACGAGTCGAGGAAGATCTCGACGGTCATCTCTTGGGGCTCGGGCCCCATGAACTCCGGGAGTGAGCCCTTCCGTACGGCCGCGGTCGGGGTGGTCTTCCAGCGGGCGCGACGGCTGAGTGAGAGCGTCGAGGGGTTGAAGTCGAAGTTGAACGTCTTGATCAACGCGCCCGGAGTGGTGCTGCGGCCGATGGGCGGCTCGTGAATGGCCAGCGAGGCCCTCACCAGACTCTTGCCCGCGCCGCCCTTTCCTGACTTGCCTGCCATGTTCTTCGCCGTTCCCTAGTCCGTGAACCCGTGGTGGGTGATTTCCAGCACCTCCGTGGCCACGGCCGGGCTGGCCGGGTCCAGGGAGGGCCCCTGCCAACTGACCGGGAGCACGTCCAGCAGACCCCAGCGGGCCACCTCCGATCCGTCCGCGCGCAACGCCGCGATCTGCGCGGTCGGCCGCTTGACCCCCGTGGTCACGGAGGACACCCAGGCCGCGACCTTCGCGGTGTCCGGCGTCAGCGGGCGGGTCAGCCGGATATTGGAGAAGGTCACGCGGGACGGAAGCTGCCACACGAACCCGTTGTTGCCGCCCTCCTGGCGCTGCTCGATCTCCACCTGTGACGAGAGTCCTTCACACCCGTTGAAGTAACCGAGGCTCTCGCCGTCGATGGTCAGGGTGAAGAAGATGGTGGAGCCCGGGTCTCGATCGGTGGCCATCGGAGATCGGCCTTTCTTGGGGTGTCGTACGGGTGGTGGAGGTCAGCGACGGGGATCGCGCAACTTGCCGATCCGCTCCCGTTCGAGGCGGAGTTCGGTCCGCAGCAAGCGGGTGATCGGACCGGCCAACTTGTGTGTCAGCTCGTCGATCTGACCCTGGGTCAGAGATCGGGGATCGAAATCGACGGGGGTGTACGTGGGCGGAGCCTCTTCGCGCTCGGCGTGCGAGGGCAGCGGCCGGTGGGGCGGCTCGGTCGCGGAGTACGGGGGCGGGGGGCCGCTCGGCGGCGGTGACGAGGCGGGTGAGTACGCGGGAGGGGACATCGGGTTGACGACCCGCTGGACTGAGGGGAGGGCTGGGGGCACGGCGGTGGTGGGTGCGGGTGCGGGTGCGATGGTGGCGGGTGCGGGAAGTACGGGAGGTGCGGGAGGTGCGGGAGGTACGGGGGAGGCGGTGGAGGAGCGCTGTACCGGCAGGGATACGGGTGGGGCGGCGGGGGCTGCCTTGAGGGGGACGGCCGCTCGGGGGGTGGGGCTCGCGGAATTCGTCGGGGGCGCTGGGGGCGTTGAGTGCGCTGGGGCCGTCGAGTTCGTGGGCTGGATCGGTTGCATCGGTTGCGCCGGTCGCGCCGGCTCTGCCGGAAGGGGGAGCCCGTCCGACGGTCGAGACGTGGGCGTGCTCGGAGTGGATGAACGCTGTACGACGGGGGTGGCGCTGTGCGTCGCGGGGGGCGTGAGACCCGGGGAAACGTCTCCGGAGGGTGCCTGTTGCGGCGGAGCGGGCTCGGAGGTGACTCGCTGGACGACGGGGGCACCGAGGCCGAGACGGCGTGGGGTCGTGGCGTAGGAGCGAGGAGCGCGGTGCCGCTTCGCGGACACCTGGGGTTGGGGTGCGGGTGTCGAGGTCTCGGGCTGCCGAACTGCCGAGCGCTGCACTACGGGCTCGACGGGCACGACGACATTCGTAGGGGCGATGCCGAGATGCTCAGGAGCAGGAGCAGGAGCAGGAGCAGGAGCAGGAGCAGGAGCGGAAGCGGAAGCCGGAACGGATGCGCGAGGGGCGAGCGGTCCCATGGCGCCCGTGGGTGTTACCGGCGGCGAACTCGCATCGGGCAGCGGTGCCGGGGGAGTCGAGGAGGCAACGCGCTGGACCGCAGGGACAGTTGCCGTCGGTGAGCTCGGCGTCGACGGCTTCGCGGGGCCTGCGGAGGCCGGGCTGCGTCGCGCCGACGGGCCGCTCGCACCGGTGCCGGGTTGAGCAAGGGGGACGGTGGCAAGGCGCCGGAGGACCGGAGCACCGGCGCCGGGCGCCTCGGGACCGCGCGCTGCCGGACCGCCGTGGGCACCGGCGACGGACGGTTGCGACACCGCCCGCTGCACCACGGCACCGGCGCCACCGGGCGCCCTGGTCGACGAAGGTGCCGTTCCCGGTGTCTCAGACGACCGGCGTATCGGACGGGGTACGAGACTGCCGCCGGGCACGGGAAGGGCCCCGGCTGCCGAGGAACGCTGTACGGCCGGGGTCGGGACCGAAGCCGGTCCGGCGACGACCCCACCGGGGCCGATGGACGCGCCCTCTGACTGGCCGGCTGCTCCTGCCGACCCGGGCCCGTCGGCACGCTGCGCCGACGGGCCACTACCAGAGCCGCCACCGGAGCCGCCGGAACGGGACCCGCTCCGGCCGTTGTCGGCTGATGTGGCGCGCCGCAGCGGTACGGCCGCGGGAGCGGTACGGCGCTGTACGGCGACGGCAGGAGGCGTGGAGGGCAGCAGTGAGGTCAGTGCGCGTGCGGGAGCGAGCGCGCGCACCGGTGGACGCGCCGGCGACGGCGGGGAGGCGGGAGCGGCCGGTTCCCCGCCACCGTCCTGCCGGGGGGCCATGGGCCCACTGCCCGCCGGGCTCTGCGCCGTGCCCTCCGCCGCACTCGTACGTTCCTGAGCGCGAGGTTCTGCCACGACGGCCCGCTGTACGACAGGGCTGCCCACCGTGGCCGTCCCTGACGCGGCGGAACCTGCCGGAGCCGGAGCCGGAGCCGGAGCCGGAGCCGGAGCCGGAGCCGGAGCCGCAGTCGGGGAAGATACCGCACGCTGAACAGGCAGGTCCCCGGACGGGGCTCCCGGCTCGGGAATCTCCAGTCGAGACGGCGCCCCACCTGATGACGACGATCCCGAAGCCGGCATCCCTGGCTCTGGGGACGGCGTCCCGGGAGACGTCGTCGCGGAGGGGACGGGGCGAGTCGTCGCACCGCTGTGTGGGGCCGGTCGTCCTGTTGGGGTTCCCGTCGCCCGCTGCACCGGGCGTTGTACCGGCGTCGCGTGCGACGGCGGAGTGGACAAGGGGGCGCCCAGCCCCGAGCGTCGACGCGGGGGACCAGTCGGGCTGCCGCCCCGAGTCACCGGAGCCGCTGGAGCGGTCGGTGCCGTCGGTGCTGCCGGAAGGGGGGACGCCGGTACGGATGCCTCGGCCGACGGCTCGTCACCGACGGAGGGCGCCGCGAGCCCCGTACGTCCGGAAACGCCCGACGTACTCCGCGTACTCCGCTGGACCGGAAGATCGGATCCGGCGGCAGAACCGTCGCGCGATGGCGACACGGAGACGGGAGGGGCGACCGGGCCGGCGGAGGCAGCCGGTGTCCCGGAACGCGGGAGCGTGGCGGCGGGGGCCGAAGCCCGGGGAGCAGTGTCCGATGTCCGGGAAACACCCACCGAAGCGTCAGAACCGGCCGACGTTCCGCCACCACCACTGTCAGGGCCGCTACCACCACTAGCACTGGCGCCGTCATTGCCGCCGCCACCAGTGGCCGGGACGGTGAAGGCAGGCGCCGACGGCGGCTGCGGTACGGAGTGCTGCTGAGGTACAGACTGCTGAGGTACGGGCGGCAACGGCGTGGACGGCTTCATCGCCGGCAGAGCCCGGCGCTGTACGGCGGGCCTGGCCGGTGCCTTGGTCAGCGAGGTCGGCGGTGTGGCCCGGGGAACGGCGGGCGTCACGCGTGGGCCCGCCGGGCCGAGGGCCGCGACGGGGGAACTCATGCGCTGCACGGGCAGCGCGCCGGTCCCCTCGCCCGATTCGACGGGGGAGGCCACCGGCAGCGAGAGCGAGGGCAGTTCGAGCCCGGAGGCGGGTCCCACTGGGGCGGCGAGAAGGCCCTTGACCAGTCCGCCGGGAGCGCCGTCGAGGACGGCGTGCGACAGCGTGCCGGTGAAGGAGGGGTTCTGCCAGGTCGTCAGCCGGCCGCCGAACCCGGCGTCGGCGACGGAGCCCGGCCGGTCCGTGGCGCGCTGGATCGGCGGCAGCGCGGGCCAGGCGGCAGGCCGGACCACGCGCGCACCGGCTGCCTGCCCCGCACCGCCCGCCGTGGACGTATCGCTCGCCCCGGCTTCCGTACCGCCGGCCGGAGCCGAAGCATCCGCCGGTCCGGAAGCGGACGCGGTGGCGGAACCGCTGCCGGACCCCCGCTCAGGTCCGCCGCCCCGCAGCCGATCAAAAAGCCCCACGCCGTGTCACCCTTCTCCGGCGCCGCGGTTGACGAGTGCCGCGATCTGTTCCGTGTAGCCGCGCCGGTCGCGGTGTTCGAGATCCAGGATGGTCTCCAGGCTCCAGTGGAAGTGATAGGCGATGTACGCGATCTCCTCCTGGATGCGGTCGGTCGCGTACGTCACGATTCCCCCAGGCGGCTCCCGCCGAGTTCGACCTCGAACGGCTCCTCGCAGTGCGGGCAGGTCACGGCGGCACGGGTGTGGCCCTCCGCGTTGACCTGGCGGTAGAAGTCCTGCAGGAAGGCGAGGTCCGAGGCGAACATGTTCTCCACCACCCCGTCGTGCACCAGCGGAAGCGTGCCGAGCCGGGTGATGACCCGGCCGAGCAGCACGACCGACAGGTACGCCGGGTTCTCCTGCACCCGCATGTCCCGCAAGGGGACCAGCTCGTCGCGGGCGGTGGCGAGCCGCATCACGCCGTGCCGGTGCACGGTGCCGGAGTCGTCCACGTACCCGCGCGGCAGCTCGAACTCGAACTCGGTGCGCAGCGGTTGCACGGCTGCGGCCGGGGCTGCGGCCGGGGCCGGAGCAGCGGTCTGCTCCGGCCCCGGTTCGGCGACGGCCGCAGCCGCCGCCCTGGGAGCCGTACGGCGCATTACTCGATGACCAGTTCTTCGAAGGTGATCGTCACGGTCTCGGTGAGCGCGGAGGCCTCGCCGGCCTTCACGGTGCTGGTGTCGATCTTGCTGCACCAGGCGTTGCGCATGTTGTACCGCTTGACCGGGTTGTTCATGTAGTCCATCACCATGATGGTGGCGTTCTTGCGGGCGGTGCTCATCTGACCGGCGACGGACTCGGTGATCCACTGGTTGAAGGCCGCCGACTGCGTCATACCGCGGACGACCGTGCAGGTGCCGGCCTTCTTCACGCCCGGCAGCTTCTTCGTGACGGGGATGCCCTGAGAGGAGACCTGCTGGTACTCGATGACGTCCTGCTCGATGCTGAGGCCGCTGACCTCCGCGAGGTACTCGACCATCACACCGTCGATCTGGAGGCCGAAATTGTGTGAAGTAAGGGCGTCACCCGGCTGGAGACTCATCTGTTCTCTGTCCTTCTAGGTTTCTTTGGCGTACGGGGCGGAGCTGGTGGCCGATGGCCGAGAGGGCGGTACTACTCCTCCAACTCGCCGCTGCCGCTGGAGAACTGGGCCAGCCGGAAGATCACGAACTCGGCGGGCTTGACCGGCGCGATGCCGATCTCACAGATGACGCGGCCGAGGTCGACCGACTCCGGCGGGTTGGTCTCCTCGTCACACTTGACGTAGTACGCCTCCTCCGGCCGCGAGCCGAAGAGGGCGCCGTTGCGCCACTCGTTGACCAGGAAGGCGGAGACATTGCGCCGGATCCGGGCCCACAGGGCGTGGTCGTTCGGCTCGAACACCACCCACTGGGTGCCGATCAGGATCGACTCCTCCAGGTAGTTGAAGTACCGGCGGATGTTGAGGTAGCGCCAGGCCGGGTCGGAGGACATGGTGCGGGCACCCCAGACGCGGATGCCGCGGCCCGGGAAGGCGCGGATGCAGTTGACGCCGATGGGGTTGAGCAGGTCCTGCTCGCCACGGGTGATCTGGAGCTCCAGGTCCACCGCTCCGCGTACGACCTCGTTGGCGGGCGCCTTGTGCACACCGCGCTCGGAGTCGTTGCGGGCCCAGATGCCGGCGACGTGGCCGCTCGGCGGGATCAGCCGGGACTGGCCGCTGGCCGGGTCGAAGGCCTTGACCCAGGGGTAGTAGAGGGCGGCGTACTTGGAGTCGTAGCCGGCCGTCTCCTGGCGCCACACCCGGATCTGACGTGCGTTGAGACCCGGCGGCGGGTCGATGACCGCGACCCGGTCGCCCATCAGCTCGCAGTGCGCGATCAGGCCGAGCTGGACGGCCTTGACGGCCTCCAGGTCGATGGCGCCGCGCTGGTAGGCGGCCATCAGGTCGGGGACGGCGACCATCGAGACCTCGTCCACGGCCTCCAGGCCGCCGAAGCCGGTGCGGTCGGCGGAGTCGCCGAGGTACTGGGCGGGGCCGGGGTGGCCGTTGTCCGTGGTGGCCGGGACGGCGGGGGCGGAGGCGGACGGGGCGGCGAGCGCCACCGTCTGGTTGTCGGGGCGCGCCAGCTGGGCGGCGGGCGCGGCCTCCTGCACGGCGATGAGCTTGGAACGCTCCTTCACCTGGGTGACCACGTAGTTGCGACCGCCCTTCTTGGCGGTCACGTCGAAGGTCTCGGCGACCTTGTCGCCGTCCTTGACGATCAGCTTGAACCGCTCGGCCGGGCCCTCGCCCTCGGGGTCGGCGACCTCGACGCTCAGCGAGCCGCCCGCGACGGCGCTCACCGAGAACGTGCCGAGCTGCTTGGGCTCGCCCGGCGGCAGCGCGGCCTGCGCGCCGGAGCCGGTCACCGCGGCGGGGGCCGCGGAGTCGCCCGAGGCGCCGCCGGGCGTTCCGCCGACCCGGACGACATAGGCGGCGCTGCCACCGTTGTTGAAGAAGCCGTAGACGGAGTGCGCGAGGTAGTACCCGTCGGTGAACTCACCGAAGGCCGCCACGTACTGCGTCCAGTTGGTCACCAGTGTCGGCTCGTTCAGGGGGCCGATCGGGGCGAGCCCGACGAAGGCCGCCACCGAGGTGCCCACGCCCTCGATCGGACGCGAGCCGCTGGCCACCTCCTCGACGTAGACGCCCGGCGACAGGTAGGACGGCATGCTCTGCTCTCCTCGGGGTACGAGATGGGACGTCACTCACCCTCACGCGCGAAGCGCGTCCCCCGAAACGTCCTGCCGTACCTGTTCGCGGGCACCGTTGTTGCCCGCAGGGGCAATCGCCCTGACTGTCTGCCCCCACAGCCATCCGTGCTGCCCCCGCGGCTGCCCGTGCGACTCTCCCGATGTACGCCGTAGGGGAGTATCGCTGAGAGGCCAACCGTGGAGGGAGCATCATGCGCGCGCAGGAATCAGAGGTCGGCCGAGCCGGCGACCAGGACAAGGTCCGCCGGTCCGCCGCGGTGAACACCCCCGCGCATCAGCTCTTGTCGCTCCAGCGCATGGCGGGCAACGCGGCAGTGGCCCGGGCCGTCGCGGAGGAGCAGCACGCCCACGACGCGAACTGCGGACACGGCCCGTCGGTCCAGAGGTCGGCGGTGCACCAGGTCCTGCGCTCCCCGGGCCGTCCGCTGGACGCCCCGCTGCAGACGGAGATGGAGGCCCGGTTCGGCGAGGGCGCCGACTTCAGCGGCGTACGCGTGCACACGGACGCGGTGGCGCAGCGCTCCGCGGCCGAGATCGGCGCGAAGGCATACACCTCCGGCTCCAACGTGGTGTGGGACGGCCAGGACAAGCACGTCCTCGCCCACGAACTCGACCACTACCGCCAGCAGTTGGCGGGACCCGTACCAGGTACCGACAACGGCTCGGGGGTCAAGGTGTCCGACCCGAACGACTGGGCCGAGAGGGCGGCGGAGGAGACCTCGCGCCGGGTGATGTCGGGCGCGGTCCCCACGCAGCGGGCCGTGGACCCCGGGGCCCGCACGGAGACGGCGGCCCCCGCGGGCGCGCCGGCCGTGCAGAGGATGACGGACCCGGTGGTGCAGCGGGTGCACACGGAACTCGCCACCACGGCCACCACGCGTACCGAGAGCGACAGCGAATACAGCTCAGAGGACGACCTCACCGCCAAGGAGGCGCAACTGCCGCCGCCCACGTCCGACAGCTCTGTCGAGCACGCGGTGGAGTCGGGCTCACACACGACGGTCGTCCTCTACCGGGGTGAGATGATGGGGAACATCCGCGCGATGGTCGAGTCGAGGTCCGCCGGTGGCGCCGCTCCCAGCGCCAACACCCCCGCCCCCACCGAGGAGCAGGCGGCGGCCCAGGTCAGCAGGGGCCGTCTGCATCCGGAGTTCACCGCGGACCGCTACATCTCGCGTCAGTTCAGTCGCCAGGGTCCGCGCGGCGTCATTGTCGTGCGCATCAACACGAAATACCTCACCAGGGGTTCGGAGAGCGAGGCGGGGTGGGTCGCCCTGAGCTCCGCTCCGGTCGAGATCGTCGCGGTGGTGGACCGCAGCGCGGGCAAGAGCACGTCCACGTCGCACGGCGTGAACGCCTCCTGAAGGACGCCGCCCGCCCTCTCTCGTACGGGGGAAGGCCGTTCGGGCAACGCGCGGGGCTCTTGCGGGCCGAGGTCTGCCCCTTGGTCCGCTGACCTGGCTCGCGCCCCGGCCATAGCGTCGACGGGGTGAGCCTTTGGACTTCGTTGGAGCCTGCCTCCAGCACTGTGGATCCCGGTGGCAGCGTCAGGGTGCGGTTGCGGTTGCGCAATACCGGTGATGTGGTGGATGAGTACCGGTTCGAGCCGGTGGGTGATGTGGCGCCCTGGGCGGTGGTGGAGCCGCAGACGCTGCGGCTCTATCCCGGGACGACGGGGACGGTGGAGTTGACGTTCTCGCCACCTCGTACTCCTGATGCGGTGGCG
>NZ_JBHVST010000009.1:123888-176548 GCF_042885015.1 Streptomyces sp. NPDC058086
GGTTCCTGCCGCGTTGGCTTGCCACGTTCCTGGGTGTGTTCATGGCGCTTGCGATCACGTTCGTGATGTTGTGGATCGCGTACAAGCCCCAAGTGCGCACGTCGGCCACGGAGAAGCTCCAGGAAGCCGGCATCAGCACGCTGCCGCCCAGCCCCTCGGCCTCCGTCGCGCCGCCCACGCCTCCCTCGCCCAGCGCCGAGGCCCCGGCCGCGCCCGCGGCGACCGAGTCACAGAACACGAGCGGTGCCGGAGGCGGCGGCGCATCGTCCGAGGCCAAGCCGAAGGAGTCGGCCGAGCCTCAGGAGGACACGGCGGCGACAGCCGTCACGCAACTGGCCGCACAGGACCCCGGACGGCACATCTGCTACCGGGCCTATCTGACGGACAAGGGCTGGACCAAACCGGTGTGCGACGGCGCCATGGCCGGCACGGTGGGACAGAACCGGCCGATCAAGTCGCTCAACCTCGCCACGTCCGACACCGACGGCACCGCCGCCACCGCTTTCGTCTACTACCCCCAGTCGACCGACGGCAAGGGGCACTACAACGGGCCGTGGAAGGGCGTGGTCGACGGCGCCGACCTCTACATCGGCAGCACCAAGAAGGACGACCCCTACATGCTGGGCTTCGCCATGAACGTCGGCCAGAGCAAGAGCGTCGTCTGCCAGACCACGCACGTCCACGACGAGGGCTGGCACGGCCTGGGCTGCGACGAGCCCGGCGGGGACAATTACATCTTCGGCGGGACCCTGAGCAACCTGCTCTGGCTCGAGGCCGTCAAGTTCACCGTGTGAAGCGGCCCTGCCCGTCCGACAGGCGTCGGACGGGCAGGGCCGTCTGCGCGAACAGCCGGGCGAGGAGTTACCAGGTGCCCTCGCCCGGCACCAGCCGGCCCGCCTTGCGGTACTCGCGGCGCGCGCCGTCCAGGAGGTCGGCCGTGTCGACCGGCGCACCGCGGCCGGAGGCGCCGTAGGCGGCCGTGACCACGGCGCTGCGGATCGAACCACCGGCCAGCTCGAAGTCACGGGCGACGGCCCCCGGATCGGTGTCCTCGGCGCACGGCACATGGGTCAGGGCGTGCTGCCACAGGGCCAGCCGCTGGCCGGCGTCCGGGAACGGGAAGTCGATCACGAGGTCGAGACGGCGGGTGAACGCCTCGTCGATGTTGGCGCGCAGATTGGTCGTGAGCAGCGCGATGCCGTCGAAGGACTCCAGTCGCTGGAGCAGATAGGAGCTCTCCATGTTGGCGTACCTGTCGTGCGAGTCCTTGACCTCGGACCGCTTGCCGAACACGGAGTCCGCCTCGTCGAAGAGGAGCACGGCGTCGGTGCGGTCCGCCTCCGTGAAGATGCGCTCCAGGTTCTTCTCCGTCTCGCCGACGTACTTGTCGACGATCGAGGAGAGCTGTACGACGTAGAGATCGAGGCCGAGTTCGGCGGCGACGACCTCCGCGGACAGGGTCTTGCCGGTGCCCGAATCACCCGCGAAGAGGCCGAGGACGCCCCGGCCGCGCCCGCCGCCCGCGCTCAGCCGCCAGTCGCCGAGCACCTGGTCACGGTGGCGGGCGCGCAACGCCAGCTCGTGCAGTTGCACCAGCGGTTTGTCGGGCAGGACGAGATTCTCCCAGCCGACGTCCGGACGGATCCGGCGGGCGTGCCGCTCCAGCCCGGAGGCGGACTGCTGCCGGGCGGCCAGCCGCAGATGAGCGGGGGTCAGCGCGGTACCGTCGAAAGCGGCGAGGCGCTGAGCGGCACGGGCGGCGCGCAGGATCCGGTCGCCACCGAGCCGGTACGGCGCGACCACCGGGGCGAGGTCGAAGCCGGGGGCGGGCTCCGGTACGACTGCGACACGGGCGGAAGCCCCGGTGTCGACCCCGGTGCCGAGCGCCACCGCCCACGCGTCCACCGATCCGGCCCGCAGCCGGGGCACGTCCAGGACGAGCGGATCGCGATGGTCGCACCAGTGCGGATCGTACGGACGCGGATCGGTGAACAGCACGGACACATCGTCCACCGCCAACGCCCGCATCAACGGGGCGGGATCCTCCGGCAGCGGTGACACGACGATCGCGCAGTCACGCAGCCGGGCCTCGCGGAGCAGGTCGGCGATCGGCTCCTGCCCGGCGGTCTGGTCCGGAGCGAAGTGGAGCGCCTCCTGCCCCGAGGCGTCGCGCAGTGCGCCGGCGGCGCAGGCGAGACCGTCTCCCGCCCGGTGTTCGCGGAGATAGACGGTGAGCGGGGCGGTCGCCAGCCGGTCGGCGAGCCTGCGCAGGAAGACCTCGTCGTACTGCTCGCCCCGCACCGGCGCCCGGAGCCGGTGGACATGGCCGGTCAGCGCGGCGTCCAGGGTCTCGTCGCCCAGAAGGTGAGCGATCAGCCGGTCCGGTACGCGCAACGACCTGCTCAGAAACGGGCGTTCGGGTTCCTCGACCACGACGAGGCCCAGCGCGGCCAGCGGAGCCGAGGGATGGAACCGGGCCCGTGCCTCGGCACGGTGTGCCGGAAGTCCGCACAGGTCGAGCGCGAGCCCGGTGGTGGCCCGGCGGCGGCTGACGTCGTCGTTGAGGTAGCCGTACAGCGGCTCGAAGGTACGGTCGAGGTCCGGGGCCAGCGCGATGAGCAGGATCCGGACGTCCAGCTCGGTCAGCCCGAGCCGCCCGGCCAGCAGGTCCAGCCGGTCGCCCCGCTCGGAGACCCAGCTCTCGGGGGCGGGGTCCTGTCCGGCCGGCTCCAGGAGATGCCGTACCGCGTCCTCGGACAGATACAGGCCGCGCAGCGGATCGGCCGCGGTGGGATCGGTCGCGCTGCGGTGCTCGACCAGGAACGCGACACGCTCGCGGAGCCGGGACAGCCGGACCAGGAGCGCGTCGGCCGGTCCCTCGAAGGCGGTGGCGGGCGAAGTGCCGTCGGTGGACGACGAGGTGTCGGTGGCGGCCGACGCCGGGACGTGCGGGGTCACTTCGCTCGCTTCTCTCCGTTTCGATCCTCCGCGACCGGGTGGTCCCCGGCCGGGAGATCCGTGCCCGGGGCCGTGTCGGCCGCGGTCGTGGACGCCAAGTGCCGTGCCCGGTGCCGTCGTTCGGGCGAGCCGTCCAGGGTTCCGTCCATCCCGCGTACGCGCACGCCGGCGCCCTCCGTGACCGGCGGTCCGGCGTCGTACTCCGGGAACGACGGGAACGGCGCGGTCACCACCAGGTCCAGCGACGGCTTCAGCTCGCCGCCGAGCGCGGACCAGATCTCCGCGAGGGACCGGGACTCGGTGTGCAGGTTCGCCACCGAGAGCGGTACGGACAGTCCCAGCGCGGCCAGCGCTCCGGGCAGCGCGTGCGGGGGCAGGATCTCGTGGGGGAGCAGTGTCGCCAACACGGCGGACAGCAGCCGGTGTTCGTCCTGCGGCTGCTTGGTCCAGGCCGTCACGAGATACGACAGCCGGAACCAGCGGGGCGGCTGGCGGCGGCGCAGCACGATGCCGCGTTCGTCCCGCACAGCCATGGCACCACGCTCACGGCGCCGCACGTCCTCGCGGATGTCGTACAAGTAGGCGTTGATGGCAGGCGCGTTGCGGCGGGCGGCCCACTCGCGGCTCGGCGCGTCGAAGGCGACCTCGATGCCGGAACCGGCCAGCGCTCCGCTTCTGAGCAGCCCTTTGAGGACCTCGTCCACCTCGTGAATCACCGTCGTGCTCCCGCCGTGCCGTCACGTTCTGCCGCGTACCAGCCGTGGGCCGGCTGAGTACCCGCTCTGTACCCGTCTGCTGCGATCCGCCCGGTACCCCGTTCGACAGGCCCCGTGCGATCGGTCGGCCGCCTCAGATGTAACCTTCCCTGAGCGCATAGGCCACGGCGTGGGCGCGATTGCGCAGATGGAGCCGGGTGGTCAGCCCGTGCATCACGTTCTTGACGGTACGTTCGGAGTAGGAGAGCTTGCTCGCTATCTCCCCGGTGTCCAGTCCCTCGGCGACGAGCCTCAGCACATCGATCTCGCGCGGCACCAGGCCGGAGAGCGGAGCTCCGGTCTGGCCGGTAGCGGTGCGCTGGAGCGATCCCACCTGAGTGATGAGGCGTCCCAGCAGATCCGCGGGCAGATCCCCGTCGCCCCGCGCGGCCGCGAGCACGGCCTGCACCAACCGGTGCGCACTGGCCTCGTGGCGCCAGACGATGGCCCCGACACCGCACTCGATGACGTCGAGCAGTTCGGCCTCGCGGATCGCGTTCACCACCAGCACGGCGCGCGCCCCGTCGCTGCGCACGAGTCGGCGCAGCCGGGACAGCGTGGTCTCGTCCGGCCCCTCGTTGACCAGGACGGCCACGGTGCCGGGCCCGGCCTCCGCGCTGTCGAGGAGGTCGATCACCGGGTGCTGCCCCAACTGGCTGCGCACCCCGGCCCGGGAGATCGGGTCGGGTGCCTGGACCACCACCGGTATGCGGTTTCCGGAATCCGCCGCACCGGTGTCGGCGGGCCGCTGTGACACGCCTGCGTCAGTGGTCCGTAATGAACTGCGCAACCGCTTCTCCCAAATCCACGTGCGGGTCGCCCCTGTGTCGCCAGTGGCCGAAGGGCTTGTCCCAGACTTCTGTGCTTGGCGTGCCTCGCGCAATCGTGGAGGACCACGAGACTGACCACGAGATGGATCATGAAACGTCCACGACAGGAGACATCGATGGGCGAGACCGAGGCGCTGCGTGAACGACGGGAGGCCCTGGAGCTGGTGGCCGCCGAGGCGGACCGCGCCTGCGCCGGGTCCGGCCGTCTGGTGCTGCTCAAAGGGGCCACCGGCACGGGGCGCACCGCCCTCCTGGAGGCCGTCACCGAGCGGGCGGCGGCCCGTGGCATGCGGGTGCTGCGGACCCGCTGCTCGCCGGACGGCGAGGCCGGGGAGTTCGCGGCGGTCCTCCAACTTCTGTCATCGGGCGGCGAATTCGACGCCGGAACCAAGCTGTTTCCGGACATTTTCGACGACAATCCGCACCACTGGTCATACGCCGAACACCTGTGGAGGCGGCTGCGCTCCTACGCCGCCGACGCCCCGCTGCTGCTGGCGGTGGACGACGTCCACTGCGCCGACGAACCTTCGCGCCGCTGGCTCGTCGACGCCGCCCGGCGGATCGACGCACTGCCCGTCCTCCTGGTGGCGACCGAGCGCAGCCAGTACGACATCGACCCGCCGTCCGCCGGTCTGGCGCACGCGCTCTCGCCCACCCTGGTGCGCACCCACACCCTCGCCCCCCTGAGCGCGAACGCGGCGGCGCACCTGGTCCGTTCGGACGCCGGTGCCGCCACGCCCGCCTGGGTGGACGACTGCGTCCGGGCCGGCGCGGGCAGCCCCCTGCTGCTGCGCGCCCTGCTCGACGACCTCCGTGCGCAGGAACCGGACGGCGCGCCCCCGAGGAGCGTGCCGGACACCTGTGCCGCCCTCTACCCGGGTGCCTATCCGGCCGCCGTCTCCTGGTGGCTGGACAGCGCCGGAGAGGCGACGGCGGGGGTGGCCCGCGCCCTCGCGGCGCTGGACGCGGACGTGTGGGAGGAGGGCCACGCGGAAGAGTTCGCCGAACTGCTCGCCGAGACGGCGGGCGCGGACCCCGCCCGGGTGCCCGGCTGGCTGACCGCCATGACCCGCCTCGGCCTGCTGCGGCCCGACCCCGACGGGCGGCCGCGCTTCGCCCACCCGCTGCTGCGGGACGCGGTGCTCAGCGGCTGGCCCACCGTCCGGCGGCAGGCGGCCCACCGTACGGCGGCCGAAGCGATGCTGGGCCGCGGCGACCGCGCCGAAGCCGTGGCCGGGCAGCTGCTGCGGACCCCGGCCGTGGGCGCGGCCTGGGCCAGCGTGACGCTGCTGGACGCCGCGTCCGTGGCGGTGCGGGACGACAGGCCCGACGACGGCGTGTCGTATCTGCGTCGTGCGCTGGACGAGCCGCTGACGCCCGCCCGCCGGACCATGGTCCTCACCGAGCTGGGCTCCCTGGAGTTCGCCGCCGCCCGTTCCTCGGCCGGGATACCGCGACTGACCGAGGCGACCCGGCTGCCGGGCATGCCGCAGGACCGGGTACGGGCGGCCGTGGCCCTGGGCACCGTGCTGGCCCGGCGCGGCAAGGCGCGCGCCGCGATGGACGTCCTGCGGGGCCTGGACGAGCAACTGACCGACCATCCGGACCTGATACGGCTGCTGGGGACCGCCTCGGCGCTGTTGTCGGACCACGACCAGAGCATCCGTCAGGAGGCGTATCGCTGGCTGCACGGCGCCGCCGAGCGGTCCGGGGACCTGGTCGGAACGGCAGGGCAGGCCCTTCTGGTCCGCCACGACGCGACGGCGGGCCTGATCCCCGCCGCCACGGCCATGAAGCGCATCCACGCCCTGCTGGACGAACCGGTCGACGCGCTCGCCGAACCCTTCCTGCTGGGTACGGCCGCCGCCGTCGCGCAATGGGCCGACGAACTGGTGGAGGCCGAGGGGCTGGTACGCCGGGGACTGGACCGGCAGAGCCCGTCCCTGCTGCACCCCATGCACCTGGCGCTGCTCAACGTACGGGCGGACATCGCCGCGACGCGCGGACAGTACGCCGATCTGCTCGCCGAACCGGCGGACTGGCAGGTCACCGAAGCCACCCGGCACCGGCCCGATCCGACCAACGCGCACGGACACGCCGTGATCGCCCTGGTCGAGACGGGCCGTACCGAAGAGGCGGCCCGCCTCGCGGACAGCTTCGCCCTGGGCGACGCGCACGACTCCTGGGAACTCAACCGATTCCTCTACGCCCGGGGCGTGTTGCGGTCCGCGCAGGGGGATCACGCCGGAGCGCTCGACGACTTCCTCGAATGCGGTCGCCGGCAGACGGCACGGGACGTGGTGAGCCCCGTGGTCACCCCCTGGCGGACCGCGGCGGCCGAGTGCCGCAGCGCGCTCGGCCGGCCGCAGGAGGCCCTCACGCTGGCCCGTGAAGAACTGCGGCTCGCCCAGGTGTGGGACACCCCCCGGCTGGTGGGCCGGGCGCTGCGCGGGCTCGCCACCGCGACCGGCGGCCGTCGCGGTCTGGAACTCGCCGACCGCGCCGTACGCATTCTGCGGGACGCCTCCGCGGAGACCGAGCTGATCCCCGCCCTGATCGGACAGGGGCGGCAGCTCGTCGCGGCGGGAGACCGGAGCCGGGCCCGCGACGCGCTGCGCGAGGCGGCCGAGCACGCCGAACGGCTGGGCGCGGTACGGATGCGGGCGCTGGCCGAGGAGGTCCTCCCCGAAGGCCGCTCCCGTGGCTCGGCGACCGCGCTGACCGGATGGGAGGCGCTCACCGGCAGTGAACGCCGGATCGCCGCCCTCGCGGCCGACGGGCGGACGAACGCCGAGATAGCCGAGCTCCTGCACCTGGCCCGGCGCACCGTCGAGACCCATCTGACCAGTGCCTACCGCAAGTTGGGCATCCGCCGCAGGACGGAGCTCGCCGCGGTGATCGGCGAGCGGCCGGCGGAGCCGGTGGAGGAGCCGGGCGGCTGACACGCCCCCGACATCAGGACGTGAGGCGGCCGTCCGGGTCGTGGAGCTTGGTGTGGTTGGACGGGTCCTGGAGCATACGGCGGGCCACGGGCGCCGGGATCCGCACGACCACCGGAGTGGGGAGGGTGAAGTCCCGTACGGCGACGGAGGGGGCACCGGAGCGGCCCCGGTCGCGCACCCGGGCCACCACCCGCACGTCCAGGGTGAACTGCACCAGTGTCGCCTCGGACTTGGGCTTGTGCACAGGCATCGAGCCGGACCCGTGGGCCGAGGTGTCGGTGGCGCCGCCGACCTGGTCGGCGTTGCCGAGGAGCTGGTTCATCCGGAACTCGTCCGCGTTGAGCACACCGGCGCCGCCCAGCCCCCGTACCGACTTGTTGTGCTCCACCGCCTGCTGATGGTCCGTGCCCGTGGGCCGGGGCGCGTCCAGGGCACTCTGCGCCACCGTCTCGAAGGTCATCTTGTCGCCGACACCCAGCACGCGGCCGGCGCGCAGCCGCGCGTGCAGAGAGGTCCGCAGATCCTGCCCCTGTGCGCCGGAGGCGTGCACGACCGGGAGGTCGGCTCCCGCCGCGGTGAGCAGCGGCAGGGCGGAGATCAGCCACTCGGTGGACACCGCCTCGCGCTGCGCGTACGCCGCCGCGTCGCCCGTCTTGCGGTAGCGCTCCCCGCCGTGCGCCGCCCGTACCGCGTCGTCGATCACCCGGCGGATCTCGGGAGCGCCGCGGAATCCGTTGACCTGTGCCTCCATCGGCAGGCTCACCCCGCGGCCGTGCCAGGGCCCCAGCCGACTCGCTTCGGCGTCGTCCTGCCGCAGGAACGTCTGTCCCGCCTCCGCGCGCGGCACCGGCCGCAGCCGCGACAGCGCCTCCAGGTCCTTGACCAGAATGCGGTGGACCAGGGACTGCCCGCCGAGGGCGGCGAGTCCCACCCGCCCACGCGACGAGTGCAGTTCGAGGGTCGCCTCGATCGGCACCCGCATTCTGACGGAACGCGCGGAGGCCTCGGCGACGGTCTTCATGCCGAGCTGACCCCGCCCCACGGTGGCCGACTTCGTGACATCGCTGACGCCGACACCGAGCCCACCGGAGCCGCCGACGCTCTTGAGCGGACCACCGCCGCCCTCCGGCTTGCCCGCACCGGCCACGACCCCCTCGACGTTACGCGTGTCGCTCGTCTCACGGGTGTCCGCCCGTTGCGTGGCGGCCGAGGTGATGTACTCCATGTCGCGGCCGTCCCTCGCCTCGCCCTCGGGCGTGCCCTGCCGGGTGCGGCGTACGCGGAACACGGCCCAGTACGGTGTGTCGCGGCCGCGGAACAGTTCGACGGGCACCCCGCCGTCCATGGCCCCGGAGAGCAGTCCGGCGGACCCGTCCCGGTCCAGGACGCGCAGCAGCCGCTGCATGTTGTCGTGCGGATCGGCCAGTTGCCGCTTCGGCAGCAGTTCGTCGGCGAGGGACCGGTCACGCCGTCCGACGTCGGCGCGCAGCCGTTCCAGCAGGGGAACGAAGTCGGGCAGTTCCTCGATCATGCCGAAGCCGAGCGGCAGTTCCTGGGCGAGGGCGGGCGGCGCCGGGGCGGTCGTGCTCGACGACTCCCCGCTCCGGGACGCCTCGGACTGCTCCTGGGTGGCCTTCTCCTTGCCCTTGGACTCTCTTCCCTTGGACTCCGGGCCCTTGGACTGCGCGCCCAGGCGTGCGGATTCCCCCTGCGAGGACGTCTGTCCGGCGGACCCGGGAACACGCAGGCCCGCCGCCGCCAACTGCTCCTGGGTGAGCCATACGGCGGCCGCGGCCGGCAGCGTCCGCTCGCCCTTCGCGACGTACGGGCCGCCTCCCGTGACCTTGACCTCGCTGACCATCCGGACCACCAGGTCGCAGTGGACCAGGTAGAGGGGCCGGGTGCGCGGAGTGTGGGCGTTGCGTTCGACGGTGCCGCTCAGCGTCGTCGCCGTCGCCGCGCTCCGGCCGAGGTTGCGGGCGGCCGACAGACCCTCGCCCAGCCGCCAGTCGGCGCCGTTCTCCGATCCGAGGGCGCCGCCCTGCACGGTCGTGGAGATACCGCTGCCCTCCTGCCCGGTCATCTGGTGGCCGCCGAGCAGGAACGTCTCGGTACCCGCCCCGGTGCCCTCCGCCACCACCTCCGGATGGGTGAGGGCGAACCGGGTACCGATCGCGCCGTTGAGCGCGCCGAGCCTGCGCGGGTACCGCAGGTTCTTCACCACCCACCCGGAGGACACCGCCTGGCGCAGCGCCGAGGTGATGGCCTGCGGACTGAGGCGTTCCTCGATCGCCAGCCGCGGTGCGAGGCCCTCCGTCTGCAGCGCGAGGTCCTCCCGCAGTTCCCGATTGCGGCTCGCGGCCCGCGACAGGAGCTCGAAGGCGAGGTCCCGGATCGGGCCACCGCCTCCGACGGTCTCCACCAGCGTCCAGTCCCGGACCGCCCGGCCCGCGATCGAGCGCGGCGCCATGGTCGACAGATCGCCGATGCCCGACGCGTTGAACTGCCGCTGCGGCGGTGCCAGTCCGGCGGTGCGCCTGCGGGTCCTGGCCGTCAGCCGGTCCTTCCCGGCGGTGTCCAGGGTGAAGGCGGTCGGGGTGAGCAGCCGTACGTCCTGCTCGGCCAGGTCGAGCGCCTCGGTGTCCGCGGTCGAGGCGATGTGCACGGCGTCGGGTGTGTCCCGCCCCGGCATGCCCGGGGTGAGGGCACGTCTGGCGGTCCGCTCCCGTGTCGTCATGGTGACGTCCACGTCGAGGCGCAGGGCGCCGCCGAACGCGCTGGTGTTCTCACCGCCGTTGGTGAGCACGTCGGAGCGTGTCGTCGGACCCGCCTGGTTGCGCCGGGTGCTCTGCCGGGTCCGCTCACCGCGCACCGTGGCGGACAGGGCACCGGGGATCAGCCGGAACTGGCCGAGCGCCAGCCCGCCGATCGACCGCGAACTGGACCGCCCGCTCTGTGAGTTGCTGGTGACGCCGCTGTGGCTGCGCACCAGCCAGTCCTTCGTCTCCCCCTGGTGGCCCGTCTCGCGCAGGGCACCGACGACCTTGATCTGGACGTCGTGCGCGTGCCATCGGCTCTTGCGCCGCATCCGGACCCGGATCCCGGAGGAGAGCAACTGGTCCTTGTTGACCCGCAGGTTGGTCTCCGAGAGTACGGTGATCAGCTCGCGGTAGTTGCGCCGCTGCACCTCGCCCTCCTCGCGGCTCACCTCGGTTTCCGCCCCGGCGCCGAACGCTGGCAGGTAGCCCGCGAGGCGCTGGTCGGTGGCGAAGAGCCGCTCGATGCCGGAGAGCAGGGGAGCGGTGTCCAGCTGGCTGATCGCCACGCTCGACCCCATGGCCCCGAACGGCAGATGGCGCTCGGTGCCCGGGCGGCCCGACGATCCGGCTTCGCCCGGTGACTCCTCCCCTCGCCGCCGGTCGAGCCTCCTCCCGTCGGCGTCCGTTCCCGGCTCCCTGATCATGGGGCCCGCCGCGACGCCTTCGGGCAGTTCGAGGCCCAGCGACCGGGCCTCGTCGGCGCGCAGGCTGACCCACACATCCATCGAGTGCTGGGCCGTGCGGGTCCCGGAGCGCACCTTCATGGCGGGGGAGAGCGGTCCGGTGCCCTCAACGGTGAACCGGACCTTGCCGAGGTAGAGCACCTTGTCGCCCCTGACCTCGGCGCCCTGACGGCTCGACAGCGTCTGCTCGGCCACCGTGAACCGCGCTTTGCGCGCCCCGGCCGTGGGCATGACCGTCGCGCGCACCGCGGCGGCGTTGCCCAGCACGCCGAAACCCGCCGCCGGGCCCGCGCCGAAGGTCCCCCCTCGGCCCTTGGCCGCCGTGTGCGACACGGAGTGCTGCGCCTGCTGGTGCGTACGCAGTTGGGTCTTGCCGGTCGTCCAGGTGGGCGACAGGGCGGTGAGGTCGGCGCGCATCCGGTAGGTGCCCGTGGCGCTGCCGTCCTTGGAGACGAGATCCTCCCCGATGACCCAACCGCTCAGCAGCCGGGGCAGGTCCTCCAGGACGGTCGCGGCGGAGGTGGCGTCGTGGAGCCGGGCCCGCCCGGGCGCACCGCGGGAGGCCAGGGAGGGGTGCAGCACGGAGCGGACCGTGTCGAACAGGCCGCCGCCGCCCGGATGGGGGGCCGCCGCGTCGTCCAGGGCGACCGGGGCCAGCGAGTCCGCGAGCCGAACACGCCGCGCGGTCGGTGTGCCGAGGGGGCGTGGCCGCACGGGTGCCTCGGCGGTGACCGGCACCAGGTGTTCGGTGGGCACCCGCATCATCAGGGACCCCGCGCCGCTGAACGTCTGCGCCCGGCCGCCCCGTCCCTCGTCCTGGGGCTGGACCCGTACGCCGTAGCGCACCTGGCGCCGCATCTCGACGGACCCCTTGTCGCTGCGCAGCACCCGCGGTTCGGACATGGTCTTCTGCACACGGGAGTCGCTGGAGGACTGGAACGGCTGCGCGTTGGCCATGACCGCCCCGCCGAGCCAGACCCCCGGGACGACAGGCGCCAGCCCGAACGCCATGAAGTTGACGCCCTTGCTGGACGAACCGCCCGAGGAGTGGCTCACCACGCCCGAGGTGTTGTGCTGGGTGTCCACCTTGATGTTGGCGCCCTCGGCCGTCCGCGCGTCCTGGGCGGCCTGCCGGGGGTCGACCTCGGTGCCGGTGCCGGTGCCGGTGCCGTCCCCGCCGTCGTGATCGTCGGCTCTCGCCTTCCCCTTCCCCTTGCCCATGGCGGCCTCCGCCTCGGCCAGCAACGCGGCCATGGCCCTGGCCTGTTGCGCCGCCGCGGCCTGAGCCTTCGCGGCCTCCGGGGAGACGAAGGTCTCGGGCAGGTCGGTGCCGTCCCGGGAGATGGTGACGGTGACGTCGTACCACCCCTTGCCCTCCGGGCCCTCGACGGCGAAGGAGCGGCCCTGGCCGTAGAACGTCTCCGGCCGCCCGGCCAGCTCCTCGCGTATCTCGGCCACCGTGCCGTCGGACCGTCCGACGACCGTCCCGAGTGCGGTGGACACGAACTCGTGCCCGGTGAGCCCGTACGCCGTGGAGAGCCCCGCCGCCCGTAACTCCCGCAGGTACGGCGGCAGTCCGAGCGGCGGATGGGAGGTGCCGGTCCCGCTGCCGGTCGGCCGGGGGACCGGCCGACGCGTGCCCGCCCGACGGGGGCGTGTCGTGATGGCGGCGCGCGGCCGGGCGTTCTCCGCGCCTTCCCCGGACTCCTCCGATGCCTCTTCGATCGGGGGAAGCACCGCGGGCAGCCGGGTGGCGGCACTGCTCTCGGGCAGTTCTTCGAGGGTGGGCAGTACGGCCGGTGCGGGCCTCGGCGCACGCGTGGCGCCCGCCACCCCCTCGGCGGCAGGGAGCCGTCCACGCAGTGCGCGCGCCGTCGCCGCGTTGCCCGCGTCCCGTTGCAGGGCCAGCAGTGCCTGCGGAGTCATCCCCGGGCCGGTCGTCGGGGACGCCGGGTGCGGCGCCGTGACCTCCGCGCCGGTCCTGGCGACCGAGGCCGTGTCCCGGCCGACGGCTCCCCGGCCGTGGTCCCCGGCCCTGCCGTTCCCGCCCGATGCCTGCCGCTGCCTACGCACAGTGAGCCATTCCCGTCATGAGGACCGCCGTCCCGCCCCCATCGGATCCGTCCGCTGGGGAGCGTAACCACTGCGTAGGCCCCACAGGGAGCAAGATCATGGACTCGGACATATAGACGCCGGCCGACCACCGCAGCGACAACGGCAGTACACCCGCGCTCCATCTTCCGCGGCCGTGCGCTCACTTCGAACACCGTTGAATGGCATTGCCGCCGCGCTCCCTCGGCGCCCACTGTGGCGGTGGTCGAAAGCGAAACACCACACACAGGGGGAATTTCCCATGCGCCGTATTCCGGCCGTCATCACCACGTGCGCCGCGACGCTCGCCTTCCTCGTCCCGGCCGGCCTGGCCGCCGCCTCGCCTGCCTCGCCTGCCTCGCCCGCCGAGCAGTCGTACACCGTCGTGCCCTACGAGAACGTCAAGGTCCGCCAGTTGCCGACGAAGGACAGCGCCTACCTGGCCACTCTGACCGCCGGTCAGTCCTACACGGCGTACTGCTGGACCCACGGGCAGACCATCACGGACCACGGCTACACGAACGACATCTGGATCGGATTCGCCGACGGATTCAGCAGCGCCGTCTATTTCAAGGGCAACCAGTACGCGAATCTGCCGGCCTCCGCCCAGTGCTGAAGGCAGCGCAACTCACCGGAATTCACCGCGATCGTCCCTCCGTGCCAGGGAGTTCATCCATGAACATCCGACGCAAGGCCGCCGCCGTCCTCGCCGGAGCCGTGCTCGCGTGCGGCCTGCTGAGTGCGGGAGCCGCCTCGGCCGCGGCGCCGACCGGCCTCACGCGACAGGCTGCCTACGAGACGTACACCGTCGTGCCCATCGCCGACGCGCCCATCCGATCCGGCCCGGGCAACGGCCATCCTGCGATCGGCAGGCTGCGCGCCGGGTACAGCTACCCCGCCTTCTGCTGGCTCTCCGGCGAGACGGTCGTCGACCACGGTTCCACCAGCCACATCTGGATCTATCTCTCGGGCGGCCCCGGCATCGGCAACGGCTGGGTCAGTGCCCTGTATCTCCGCGGTGACGAGCGGGCCGATCTTCCGGCCTCGGCGCAGTGCTGACCCGCGCGGCGGCCGGTCCAATGTCTGTCGGACGGACCAGTCAGATGACTGAAGCTTCCTCGAGCCACCGCTTCGCACAATGGACGGGGTCCCGCCCGACCGCCTCACGAAGCGAAGGATCACCATGCACGTGGACGCCCATGACGACGAGATCTGGGCCGTACTCGAAGGTGAGATCACCTTCTTCGTCGGAGAGCAGCGCTACGACCTGGGCCCGGGCGACGTCGCTTTCGGCGCCCGCGGCGTCCCGCGCCGCCATGTCGTGCGCAGCCCGGAATCCCGTCTGCTCGTGACCTCGGTGCCGACCGGGGTCGCGGAATGGTTCACCCGCAACGGCACCCCGGTGGCCTTTGCCGGTGAACTGCCCCCGTCCCTCGGCCTCGACGCCGCTGCCGGCCTGGTGGGCGCCTACGACCTTCATGTCGTCGGCCCACCGGGCGAGGGCGAGTGACGCGGGCGCGCCGGGCCGAGGCAGGACGACCCGGCCGCCGCGGGGAGTCGAAGGTCAGCCCTGATGGGCCCGCAGCGCGGCGAGGGCCCGGTCCGCGTGGGCGCTCATCCGCAGTTCGCTGCGCACCACCTCCAGGATGGTGCGGTCCTGCGCGATGACGAAGGTGACCCGCTTCGTGGGTGCCAGGGAGAAGCCGCGCTTCACCCCGAACCGCTCGCGAACCGTGCCGTCGACATCGGACAGCAGCGGGTACCCGAGCGTGTGACGCCCGGCGAACTCCTGCTGCTTGTCGACCGCGTCACCACTGATGCCGACCGGCCGCCCGCCGGCGGCGGTGAACTCGGCTGCCAGATCACGGAAGTGGCATGCCTCGGTGGTGCAGCCGGGGGAGAGCGCGGCGGGGTAGAAGAACAGCACGACCGGTCCCTCGCCGAGCAGCTCGGTCAGCTTGCGCTCCGTACCGGTCTCGTCGGGCAGGGCGAAGTCCTCGACCTTGTCGCCCACATCCACACCACGCGTCATGACTGACCCTTCCCACCATTGGCAACGCTGCGTGCCCACAGTACAAGGGGCACCTGCAAGGGGAGTCGCGCGATCGCCGCGGCCTTCTGCGGAGCGGGACGCCGGCGCCAGTCCACGGCCATCTGGACGTTGGCGGGGAACACCCCGACGAAGAAGGCCGCGGTGGCCAGCGCGGCCACCCGCCGGGTACGGGGCACCGCCACCCCGGCGGCCAGCGCCAGTTCGGCGACACCGCTCGCGTACGTCCAGGTCCGGGGCGCCCCCGGCAGCGCCCGCGGAATGGTCGCGTCGAACTGCCGTGGCGACAGGAAGTGACCGACACCCGCGGTGGCCAGCAGGCCGGCGAGCAACAGGGCTGAGCGTTCCGACCGTGGCACGGTTCCTCCTCCAGGGGACTGCCGCGAGATATTACTGGAGGGTAAGTGTGGTGTGGGCGACGGGGCTCACGAAGGGGTGGGGGTCCCTCCCGCCTGCCCCGGGCCGATGTCAGCGCGCGGCGCGGACGCCGTCCAGCGCGACCGTGAGGACCCGGTCGCGCTGGGTGTCGTCGAGGAAGTTCGTCGAGGTGATCCCGGCGACCATGCGCAGCAGGTCGTCGAAGTCCATGTCCGCGCGCGCCTCGCCGGCCTTCTGTGCCCGCTCGAACAGCGGGCCGCCCGCCTGGTACATCGAGTCCCGGCAGGTCAGGAAGATCTCCGACTCGTTGTCGAGCGCCTCACGGATGGCCCGTTTGGTCACGGTGTAGTCCACGAACCGCCGCAGCCACGAGGTCAGCGCCTCCCAGGGCTCCCGCTCGGCGACTTCCAGGGCCACCTGACACAGGGCGTCCACCTCGTCCGCGTACACGCTCTCGAAGAGGTGGCGGCGGGTGGGGAAGTTCCGGTAAAGGGTGCCGATGCCCACGCCCGCGCGCCGGGCGATGTCCTCCAGGGACGCCTCCGCGCCGTGCTCCGCGAAGGCCTCGCGCGCGGCGCCCAGCAGAGCGTCGTAGTTGCGTGCGGCGTCTTTGCGGTGCGGGCGCCGGGACGCCACGATCCCGCTGACGGGGAACGGCTGAGCCGTCACTTGGTGCCTCCCGGCCGAGAAGAAGGTTGAAGCGGAGGTATGCCTCCGCTACAGTGGAGGCATACCTCCACTTTAGCAGTCGGGGGTGCGTTTCCCGTGGTGGCGTGCGCCCGCACGCACCGTCGACGCGCTTGTACCCCCTGTGACCTCGAACGGGCCGTACGCAGCCCGCCCCCGCTCCTTGAGTGGCCGTTCCGCTTGCTCTGTTTCGTTCCGTTCCGCTCCGTTCGGAGAGGCTTTTCATGCCCACGAAGTCCACCCGCCTCACCTTCGCGGTCCTCGCGACCGGTGCGGGCGTGTTCTCCATGCTCCAGTCGCTGATCGCACCGGCCCTGCCCACCGTCCAGCACGCCCTGAACACCTCGCAGGCCACCGTGACCTGGGTGATGACGGCCTACTTGCTGTCCGCCTCGGTCTTCACCCCGATCCTCGGCCGGGTCGGCGACCTGATCGGCAAGAAGCGCACCCTCGTCGCCGTCCTCGTGACCGTGACGCTCGGCTGTCTGCTCGCCGCGCTCGCGCCGAACATCGGCGTGCTGATCGTCGCCCGGGTCGTCCAGGGCATAGGCGGAGCGCTGTTCCCGCTCTCCTTCGGCATCATCCGGGACGAGTTCGCCGCGGCCGAGGTCGGCCCCAGCATCAGCAACCTGTCCGCCGTGATCGCCGCGGGCGGCGGCGTCGGACTGGTGGCGGCCGGTCCCATCGTGTCCGCGCTCGACTACCGCTGGCTGTTCTGGCTGCCCGTCGGCGTCGTCGCGGTCACCACACTGATCGCCCTGCGTTACGTCCCCGAATCCCCGAGCCGGGCCGAGGGACGCGTCAGCTGGCTCGGTGCCGTCCTGCTGTCGGGCTGGCTGGTCGCGCTGCTGCTCCCGCTCAGCCAGGCGGGCCAGTGGGGCTGGGGATCGGCCCGGGTGATCGGGCTGTTCGCCGCCGCCGTCCTGCTCTTCGCGCTGTGGCTGCTGGCCGAGGCGCGCTCCCGTACCCCGCTGATCGACCTGCGCGTCATGCGGCTGCCCGCGGTGTGGACCACCAACACCGCCGCGCTCCTGTTCGGTGCGGGCATGTACGCGATCTGGTCCTTCCTCCCCGGCTTCGTACAAACCCCGAGCTCCGCCGGATACGGCTTCGGCGCCAGTGTCACCGCGGCCGGACTGCTCATGCTGCCGATGCTGCTCGCCATGTTCTGCTCGGGTGTGCTCAGTGGTCGGCTGGAGCCCGTCCTCGGCGCGAAGAAGCTGCTCACGACCGGTGCCGCGTTCGGTGCGATCGCCTGCGGCTTCCTCGCCCTGTGGCACGACCAGCAGTGGCAAGTGGCCTTCGCCGCGGGCATCTTCGGCCTCGGTATCGGACTCGCCTTCGCCTCGATGGCCAACCTGATCGTCGGCAGCGTGCCGCCCGAGCAGACCGGCGCCGCGACCGGGATGAACGCGAACATCCGCACCATCGGCGGGTCCATCGGCGCGGCCGTGACCAGCGTTCTGGTGACCGGCCGGCTCCAGTCCTCGGGCCTTCCCTACGGCTCCGGATACACCCACGGATTCACCCTGCTCGCCCTGCTCTGCCTGGCCGCGGCGCTGGCCGCCCTCCTTGTGCCGGTCCAGCGGGCCGGCCGGCTCTCCGCCTCGGCCCGCGCGGACGCCGACTCCGCGCTTACGGAACCGGAGGCCGCCGTCGCTCCCGGCGCGCGGAGCTGACCCGGACCACGCCCGGCGGGACCATGCTCGGCGTGATCGCGTTGATGTGTGAAGATGCTTGTCGGACAGGGTCATGGCTCCGAACGGGCGGCGCGTTCACCCGACTCGGTGAGCGGTACCACGGGCGCGTACCACCGGCGCAGGCACCGCCGTTGCTCCGACATGGACAGCACTCACACGGCCCGGCGGCGCCGTCCGGAGCAGGGCTTCGCGGGCCGGCGCTACGCCGAGCTGACGGACGGGCGTCTGGGCCACCCGCCGATCTACGCCCAACTGGTTGAGGAGTGGCGGGCCAAGGGCCGGGTGGTTCCGGAGCACCGCGAGGTGGTCGCGGTGCTGTGGGCCTCCTTCGCCGCCGCCGGCCCCTTCGAGAGCGCGGCCTGGTCGGTCGACTCCTGGGCGGAGAGGCGGGACGAGAAGACCGCCGGACCGGTACCGGCCGAACCCGAGACCGCGTCCGCCGGCTCCGTACCCGCCGTCCCCGTACCCCGTGGCCTGCTGGGCTGGTGAACCCCTCCGCGTGCTGCCGCGGAACGACGGTCACCCTCCAGGCGGGGGTACCAGGACGGCGAGCGTCCCGTTGGCCCGCTGCAACGCCAGTTCCAGGGGGACCGCGGCATGCAGGTCTCCGGTCCCGTCGGGCGGAATGAGCCATTCCAGGAACCTCGCGGCGCGGTACGGCGGTGGTACGGCGACCCATGAGCCCTTGCCCGCGTGCCGGAGGCCGGAGCCGACCCAGCGGCTGGCCGGGTCCGGCGGCAGGAAGAAGCCCACTCTCCGGGACGCGGTGTCCACCAGGGTGGGGCCGGGGGCGCGCAGCGGGTCGTTCCACAGGATGTCCAGGGCGAGCAGCCCGAGTTGCTCGGGAACGCTGAGCACGTCCCAGAACCGCCCGGCCTCCATGAGCACGGTCCCCGACCCCTGATCCCACTCCCGCTTGCAGGCCCGGGGGTCCGAGGCGGCCGCCGCGAGCCACTCGACACCTTGCATCCACATCACATCCGGCATGACCAACTCCAGGGCATTCGCAGGCCGTCTGACCAGGCGTGGAGCGGCGCACTCGGATGCGCGACCCGCACCTGGGCGCCGACCCGGCGTGTTCATGCTGGTAGATATTTCTAAGTGACGGAAGGGGTGGCGCGGTCTGGCGTTTTCGCCGAAACGTTCTTCTGGGGCAGTCCGTTGCCCGGGTGCCGTCAGGTCCGTGACGTGTCCGTCAACTTCGTGAGGCGAGGATGCCGAGCGCGTTGGCCGCGACGACGGCGCCGATGCCCGTCCACTCCGTCCAGTCCAGGCCCTGACCGAGGACGATCCACCCGACCAGACCGGCCAGGACGGGATTGACGCTCATGAAGAGGCCGAAGGCCGGGGCCGGGACGCGGCGCAGGGTGAACAGGTCCGCGAGGCAGGGCACCGCGGAGGACAGCACACCGGCGGCCACGGCGCAGCCGACCGCCGTCGGCGTCGGAGGGTGCCGGACGACGACGGCGACGCCGACCGGCAGGAACAGCACGGCGGAGAGCCCGGCGGCGGCAGCGGACCCCGCCGCGCCGGGGATACGGCGGCCGACGGTGCGGTTGAGCAGGATGTACGACGCCCAGCAGCCGGCGGCCAGCAGTCCCAGGCCCATTCCGAGGAAGTCGGCGGAGGGGCGCGGACGCATCAGCGTGACGACACCCGCCGCGGCGATCACCGCACAGCACGCGTCCACGCGGCGGCGGGAGGCGGCCAGCGCGATGCTGAGGGGGCCGAGGAACTCGAGGGTCACCGCCAGCCCCAGTCCGATGCGGTCGATCGCCGTATAAAGGGACAGGTTCATGGTCCCGAACACCAGCGCCAGCAGCACGACCGGCCACCACTGCCTCCAGGTGAACGTCCGCAGCCGGGGGCGGCCCACCGCCAGCAGGACGACCGCGGCGACGTACTGACGCACCGCGACCACGCCGACGGGGCCGAGGACGGGGAAGGCCAGGGAGCCGATGGCGGCACCGGTCTGATTGGACAGGCCGCTGCCGACCATGGTGACCACGCCGGACAGGCGCGTGCCGCCCGGCTTCGGGGAGGTGCTCGCCGGGGGAGTGCGACGCGCGGGTTCTGCCCGGCGTGCGGAGGCTGCGTGCATGTCTCGATGCTGGGAGGCCGGGGCTCTTGCGCAAAATGCATCAGCCGGTCCATCTATACGCTTGAGTCATGGATCCTTCAGCCGAGGACGCTTCCGGCAAGGGCGCTTCCGTCGGGGACGCTTCTGCCGAGGACGCATCCGTCGTGGGTGCCTCCGTCATGAATGTGGAGCTGCGGCAGTTGCGCTGTCTCGTCGCGATCGTCGACGAGGGCACCTTCACCGACGCCGCCATCGCGCTCGGGGTCTCCCAGGCCGCCGTGTCCCGCACCTTGGCCTCGCTCGAGCGCGCCCTCGGGGTGCGGCTGCTGCGGCGCACCTCCCGCGAGGTCACTCCGACGGTGACGGGACTGCGTGTGCTGGCGCATGCCCGGCGGGTACTCGGCGAGGTGGCCGACCTGGTCCAGGAAGCCACGTCGGGGCGCGTCTCGCTGCGGATCGGGTACGCCTGGTCCGCGCTCGGCCGTCACACCCTGGCCTTTCAGCGCGACTGGGCGCGGGCGCACCCCGAGACGGAGCTGCGGCTCGTCCGTGTCAACTCCGCGACGGCCGGTCTTGCCGAAGGGGCCTGCGACGCGGCCGTGGTGCGCAGACCTCTGGACGACCGGCGGTTCGACTCCGCGATCGTGGGGCTGGAACGGCGGCTGTGCGCCCTGGCCGCCGACGATCCGCTGGCCGGGCGCCGCTCGGTGCGACTCGCCGACCTCGGCGGGCGCGTTCTGCTGATCGACCGCAGGACCGGCACCACCACGACGGAGCTGTTCCCGCCCGACTCCCGCCCGGTGACCAGGGAGACCCACGATGTCGACGAGTGGCTCACCGCGATCTCCACGGGCCGGTGTGTGGGTATGACGGCCGAGTCCACCGCACACCAGTACCCGCGCCCCGGCGTCGTCTACCGGCCGGTGCGCGACGCCGAGCCCATCGCGGTGCGGCTCGCCTGGTGGCGGGACGACCCGCACCCAGCCGCCCCCGCCGCCATCGAACTTTTGACGGGCCTTTATCGCCGAGCCGCGTAGTCGACGTCGCCGCGCATCGGGTGCGCCGTGCTGCCCGCCGGTGTCACGCCGAGTCGCGCGCGATGATCCGCCCGGGCTCGGGCTGAGACCGGCGAGACCGAGACCGAGGCCGAGCGCGGTGCGGTCGGCGAGTCGGCCCTGGGCTTCGGCATCGATGTGGACGGTGGTGAGCGCGGGCGCGGGCGTGACGAGGGCGCCGTATTCGGTGTCGTCGAAACCGATCACGGCCAGGTCGTCGGGTGCGGCAAGTCCCAGGTCGTGCGGGGCCGTCAGGGTGCGAAGGGCGATGTCGTCGGCGAAGGCCGCGACCGCCGTCACGGTCCCGTGCGCGGCGAGGAAGGCCTTGACGGCGCCGGTACCGGCCGTCCTCGGACGGGGCACGACGAAGGAGGCCGGAGGGGCGAGCCCCAGCGTGGTCACGGTCTGCCGGGCGAGGCGCAGCCGCACTTCCACCAGCGGGGAGTCGTGGTCAGGCAATGCCATCGCGATTGAGTACGAAGCTCACGGTCGCCCGCGAGACTCCACCGGCCGCGGCGACGTCGCTCAGCGTCACGCGCCGCGCACCAGCCGTCAGCACGCTCCCGATCGGTTCTGTCGCGACGGTACCGGGACCATGGACGACCGCCGGTGCAGGTCGCACGGCCGCACGCCGAACGGTCCCGGGTCGCTGGCGCGACGCGGGACCGTTCGGAGAAGACCAGCCGTCTTCGGCGAGATGACAGGCTGTCAATCTTCAGATGTCAGTTGCGACTACTGGGGTCAGTGTCCGCCACCGCCACCGCCGCCGTGTCCGCCACCGCCACCGCCGCCGTGGTCTCCGCCACCGCCGCCGCCGTGGTCTCCACCGCCACCGCCGTGGTCTCCACCGCCGCCGTGGTCTCCACCGCCACCGCCGTGGTCTCCACCACCGCCGTGGTCTCCACCACCGCCGTGGTCTCCGCCACCGCCGCCGTAGCCGCCGTCGTCTCCGTGGTCTCCGTGGCCTCCGTCGTCGTTCCAGTTGCTGCTGTAGGAGTAGTCGGAGGAGTGATCCGAGTGGGAACTGGCCGCGCTGGCGATGCCGGCCGTGCCGAACGCCAGGGCCAGAGCGGCGAACAGGCTGGCGACCAGCCGGAACGTCCTAGAAGTGATGATCCGCATGGTGCTTTCCCTTCCCGGGAGCGTAGACAGGTGCCGGCTCTGCACGGCCGCGGTGACGTCGGCACCATGGAGGCACTGAGACGTTCGCGAGAAGGGTCCGGTACATCGGCGTTGAGAGTGACGGGAGTTGCCGTCGCCGACTCGCGCGCTGATCGCGCGGCATCGGGCCCACCCAGGCCGCTGAAGTGCAGCGAACCTCGCGGCGGGGCGCCCGTCCGTCTGTTAGCCGACGACGGGGTTGTCGTCGGTCGGGATGTAGTCGGTCGGGATGTTGAGATTGTTTGTCTCTCGCCAGGCAAAACGTATGTTTTCTGTTCAACCCATATCCAACCTACGCATATCGGGACAATGAAGTCAAGCGCAGCAGGTGGGCGCCTGAGGTACGGGAAGTGAGCCGTGGCACCGTGGGCAACTCCCTTTACTTTCTCTTGGCGTTGAGCGACTGACGCCCGCCCAGATCGGGGCTGGTCAGGGCGGTACCGGCCGTCACCCCGGGCCCGAACGGCACGTGACGCGCGCCCGGTCCGACCCGCCCAAGGAAACGGATCCGGCGTCGAGTTGGCACTCCCTGTGGCGGACCCTCGACGGTCGTGCCCTCGGACCGTCGACACCCCTGGTGTCCGCTGAGTGAACTGCGCCCTTGCCCGGTCCGGGAGATGGGGCGGTGACGTCCCCCTGTCGAGCGGCCGTGGGACGCTTGGGGCCGGTCAGCGCCCTGTGGTGGCGGGTGACCGCACCGCCGACGGAGCATGGCGGCAACATAGGGAACAAAATTGTTGACAATCTTGTCGGGCTGGATTTAGGTTCGACAGGCACCCACTCAGGGAGGGCGCGATGCCGAAGGAAGCCCGTCCAGGCACCGGCGAGCAGGCCAAGCAGCACGCACTGGCGCACCTGCGGCAGGCGATCCTGCACGGCGACATGGCACCGGCCCAGCGGCTGGTGGAGAACGAACTCGCCGAGCAGTTCGGTGTCACGCGGGCCAGCGTCCGGGCGGCGCTGATCGAGCTGGAGTCGGAGGGACTGGTCGAGCGGATCCGCAACCGCGGCTCGCGGGTGCGGGTGGTGACCGTCGAGGAAGCGGTGGCCATCACCGAGTGCCGCATGGTCCTGGAGGGCCTCTGCGCCGCCAAGGCGGCCGTCGAGGCGAGCGAGGACCAGCTGGACCAGCTGACCGAGCTGGGCACCGCGATGTCCAAGGCAGTGGCGGGCGGCGAGCCGCTGGTCTACTCCCAGCTCAACCACGAACTGCACGACCGGATCAGGGAGTTCTCCGGCCAGCAGGTCGCCGTGGGGCTGCTGGAGCGGCTCAACGGGCAGCTGGTGCGCCACCGTTTCCAGCTCGCGCTGAGACCGGGGCGTCCTCAGCAGTCCCTGAGTGAGCACCTGGCCATGATCGAGACGATCAGGGCCCGGGACCCGCAGGCGGCCGAAGCGGCCGTCCGCACCCACCTCGCGGGAGTCATCGACGCGCTGCGCCAATGACGTCGCGGCGGTGGGGCATCCGGCCTGTCCACCAAGGAGATGTGAGCAATGACGCACGGCAAGGCGCCCACCACCCCACGATCGACACTTGTCATCACCGCGCATGCCGGGGACTTCGTCTGGCGGGCCGGGGGAGCCATCGCCCTGGCCGCCTCCCGTGGAGAGAAGGTGACCATCGCGTGCCTCACCTACGGGGAGCGCGGTGAGTCCGCCAAAGCCTGGCGCGAGGGCAAGCCGCTGGAGGAGATCAAGGAGATCCGCCGTGCCGAGGCCGAGGCGGCGGCCTCGGCCCTGGGCGCCCGGGTGCGCTTCCTCGACGCCGGCGACTACCCCCTGTTCGCCACTCAGGAACTGACCGACCAGCTCGTGCGGATCTACCGCGACACCCAGCCCGACGTGGTCCTGACCCACCCCCTGGACGACCCCTACAACGGCGACCATCCGGCGGCCGCCCGCATGGCCCTGGACGCCCGCGTGCTCGCCCAGGCCATCGGCTACCCCTCCGAGGGCGAGATCATCGGAGCCCCGCCGGTGTTCTTCTTCGAGCCGCACCAGCCGGAGATGTGCGGCTTCCGGCCCGAGGTCCTCCTCGACATCACCCCGGTCTGGGAGACCAAGCGCAAGGCCATGGAGTGCCTCGCCGCCCAGCAGCACCTGTGGGATTACTACACCGACCTGGGCAAGCGGCGCGGCGTACAGCTCAAGCGCAACGCGGGCCCCAACCTCGGCCTGCCCCACGCCACCTACGGCGAGGCCTACATGCGTCCCTACCCGCAGGTCACGGAGGAGCTGGCATGAGCGGCCTGATCGTCACCAACCCGCCGCGCGCCCACGCCGAGGACGTCGAGACACTCGGCGGCTACGGCGTAGCCACCGTCCACGAGGGCATGGGCCGCACCGGCAGCCTAGGCCCCGGGTTCCGGCCCATCCAGCAGGACGTGCGCATCGCGGGCACCGCGGTCACCGCCCTGTGCTGGCCCGGCGACAACCTCATGATCCACGCGGCCGTCGAGCAGTGCCGCGAGGGCGACATCCTCGTCGTCACCACCACCTCGCCCTCCACCGACGGCATGTTCGGCGACCTCTTCGCCACCGCGCTCCGGTACCGCGGGGTGCGCGGCCTGATCATCGACGCCGGGGTGCGCGACACCTCCGACCTGCGTGCCATGGGCTTCCCCGTCTGGTCGAGTGCCGTCTGCGCCCAGGGCACGGTCAAGGCCACGGCCGGCTCGGTGAACGTACCCGTAGTGCTCGGCGGACAGGTCGTCCGCCCCGGCGACGTCGTCGTCGCCGACGACGACGGCGTGGTGTGCGTACCCCGCGAGCAGGCCAGTACGGCCGTCAAGGTGGCCAAGGCGCGCACCGCCAAGGAGGACGCCTCCCGGGCCGCCTTCGCCGAGGGCCAATTGGGCTTGGACCGCTACGGCCTGCGCGAGACCCTCGAACGGCTCGGGGTGCGGTACCAGGCCTACGACGAGTATGCGCGGAACGGTTCCGTGTCATGAGCACCGGCGAGGAGCTGCGCTGCATGCTGATGCGCGGGGGGACCTCGAAGGGCGCCTACTTCCTGGCCGCGGACCTGCCGGCCGACGCCGGGGCGCGCGACGCCCTGTTGCTGCGGGTCATGGGCGGCCCGGACCCCCGGCAGATCGACGGACTCGGCGGAGCGCACCCGCTCACCAGCAAGGTCGCGGTGGTCTCCCGCTCCCAGAGCCCCGACGCGGAGGTCGACTACCTCTTCCTCCAGGTGGGGGTGGACCGTGCCGAGGTCTCCGACCGGCAGAACTGCGGCAACCTCCTGGCGGGGGTCGGCCCGTTCGCCGTCGAACGCGGCCTGGTCGCCGCCCGGGACGGGCACACCTCGGTACGGATCCGGATGGTCAACAGCGGTGACCGTGCCACCGCCACCTTCCCCACGCCGGACCGGCGCGTCTCCTACGCGGGGCCGGCCGAGATCTCGGGCGTGCCGGGCACCGCCGCACCCGTGGTGATCGAGTTCGAGCGGGGCAGCAACCCCCTGCTGCCCACCGGGCACGCCCGGGACATCGTCGCGGACACGCCGGTGACCTGCGTGGACAACGGCATGCCGACCGTGCTGATCGCCGCCTCCTCCTTGCAGGTCACCGGCTACGAAAGGCCGCGGGACCTGGAGGAGGACCTGACCCTGCACGACCGGCTCCAGCGGATCCGCCTGGAGGCGGGCCTGCTGATGGGCCTGGGCGACGTCAGCGAGACGACCGTGCCCAAGCTCAGCCTGCTGGCACCGCCCACGAACGGCGGCGCGGTCATGACCCGCACCTTCATCCCGGTCCGCTGCCACACCGCCATCGGCGTCCTGGGAGCCGCCAGTGTCGCCGCCGGGCTGCGCGTCCACGGCGGCGTCGGCCAGGACGTCGCCCGTCTGCCCGAGAACGGCGGACGGCTGCGCATCGAGCATCCCACCGGATTCCTCGACATCGAGAGCGAGATCGACGACGGCACCTCGGGGGCCGCCCCCGTGGCCCGCCGTACCGCCGTCGTCCGCACCGCACGCAAGATCTTCGACGGTACGGTCTTCCCCCGGCCGGCCGGAGCCGCACTCCACCCTTAAGGAGGCCTGTATGGCCCCGCCCCTCGGCGACATCGCCCACCTCGGGCACGTCGAACTGCTCACCCCGGACCTCGACGGAAGTCTGCGGTTCTTCACCGACTACCTCGGCCTGACGGTCAACGGCCGCAGCGGTGACTCGGTCTATCTGCGGACCTGGGACGACTACGAGCACCACAGCCTCGTCCTCACCGCGCACAAGACCTCAGGCCTGCGCCGCACGGCCCTGCGCGCCTCCAGCGAGGAGGCCCTGCAGCGAAGGGTCAAGGAACTGGAGGCCGCCGGTCACCAGGGCCGCTGGACCGAGGACGAGCCGGGCCTCGGCCCGCTGTACGTCACCGCCGACCCCGACGGCCACGAACTGGCCCTGTACTGGGAGTCCGAGTGGTATCAGGCCCCGGACGAGCTGAAGCCGGGGCTGAAGAACCAGCCCCAGGCCAAGCCCGGTCACGGTGTGGGCGTACGCCGCCTGGACCACGTGAACTACCTGGCCGCCGACGTCGCCGCCAACGCCGACTTCCACCAGCACCTCCTGGGCGCCCGGCCGACCGAGCAGATCCAGCTCGACGGCGGCCGGATCGCCGCGAAGTGGCTGACGTTCACGAACAAGTCGTACGACGTCGTCTACACCGAGGACTGGACGGGCTCGCGCGGGCGGCTGCACCACATCGCGTTCGCGACCGACACCCGCGAGGACATCCTGCGCGCCGCCGATCTCGCCCTCGACACCGGCGTGTTCATCGAGACCGGCCCGCACAAGCACGCCATCCAGCAGACGTTCTTCCTCTACGTCTACGAGCCGGGCGGCAACCGCATCGAGCTGTGCAACCCGCTCACCCGTCTCGTACTGGCCCCCGACTGGCCCCTGATCACGTGGACCCAGGCCGAGCGGGCCAAGGGACAGGCGTGGGGTCTGAAGACCATCGATTCCTTCCACACTCATGGCACACCGCCGCTGGACCCGGCCGCGGACCACTGAGAACAAGCCGGCGAAACAGGCAGGGCGGCACACGGCTGTGTGCCGCCCATGGCCGTTTCACCTGCTGTTTTACTCCTGCCGTAACCTCTCCGAACACCTGGCTGGATTGTTCCTGAGATTGTTGACAAAAGCGTTGACACTTGGGGAACCGGAACCTTAGCGTCGTGCGCACCATCGGGTCAGCCGCTCGAGCCGCACCGACCCGCCTCACTCATCCCCTCCAGGGACACTTCTCCCGGACGAGAGGAAACAAAGATGTCTCCCTCCCCAGACCTGCGCGCCCGTGGGACCGCACTGGCCACGCTGGTCGTCGGCCTGTGCTGGCTGGTCGTGCTCTTCGACGGCCTCGACATGTTCGTCTACGGCTCCGTGCTGCCCAACATGCTCGCCGAGCACGCCCTGGGGCTCCAGCCCTCCCAGGCCGGCGACCTCGGCAGCTACGCCACCTTCGGCATGCTGATCGGCGCGCTGTCCGCGGGTACGGTCACCGACTGGATCGGCCGCAAGAAGGTGATCATCACCTGCACGGCGGTCTTCTCGCTCGCCTCCGCCCTCTGCGCCGTCGCCCCCAGCCTCGGTGTCTTCGGACTCGGCCGGTTCATCGCGGGTCTCGGCCTCGGCGGTCTGCTCCCCACCACGATCACGATGGTCGCCGAGTACGCCCCGCGCGGCCGCCGCGCCCTGATCGTCGGCACGTTGATGACCGCCCACCAGGCCGGCGGCATCCTCGCGGGCTTCGTGGGCCTGTGGACCACCGGCGCCGGCCAGTGGCGCGTCGCCTACTGGATCTGCGTGGTCCCGCTGCTCATCGGCGTCCCGCTGATCGCCAAGTACCTCCCCGAGTCACTGAACTTCCTGATCGCCAAGGGACGTACACGGGAAGCCCGCGAGCTGGCCGAGCGCTACGACGTCGAACTGCCCGCCCCCGCGGCGGAGCGCCCCGCGGCCGGGGACCGCTGGAGCGCCGTCATCGCCCTGTTCCGCGGCGGGTTGTGGCGCACCACGCTGCTGTTCTGGCTGGCCTCGTTCTGCGGCCTGCTGCTCGTCTACGGCGTCAGCAACTGGCTGCCCACCATGATGCGCGGCGCGGGCTACGAGCTCGGCTCCTCGCTGTCCTTCGTCATCGTCATCAACCTCGGCGGCATCGCCGGCATGCTGATCGCCGGCCGCTTCTCCGACCACTTCGGCGGTGCACGCGTCGCCACCGTCTGGTTCGCGGCCACCGCCCTCGGCGTCTATCTGCTCGGCATCCACATGGCGTTGCCGCTCACCTACGTCGTGGTCTTCCTGACCGGCCTGTTCCTCTTCAGCGCCCAAGCCATGATCTACGCGACGGTGGCCGGCCGCTCCAGCGACGACAACCGCGCCACCGCCGTGGGCTGGGTGTCCGGCATCGGCCGCTTCGGCGCCGTGTTCGGACCGTGGCTCGGCGGACAGCTCGTCGCGGCCAAGTCCGAGAGCTGGGGCTTCACGGCCTTCGCCGTCGCCGCCGTGCTCGCCACGGTCTTCGTCGCCCTCACCGGCCTGCGCGGCCCCCAGCGGACCCCGCGGCCCGATGCCGCCCAGCAGCTGACCACCACCGGCTGACCGCGACGACATGCCTGAGGCCGGGACCTGGCGGGGCCCGGCCTCAGGCATGTCCGGATCAGATACGAACAGCGGCATCCATGGCCCTTCTCAGCCCATCTGGTCCTGTGCCGACAGGTGTTCCACCGTCACCCCGGTCTCGGTGAACGTACGCGTGACCGTGCCCGACGTGTACACCCACAGGATGCGCAGCGGACGGTCGCCGATGTTGCGGAACAGATGGGGGACGGGCGACGGCACGTACGTGGTGTCGAACTGCTCCAGCCTCGTCACCTCGCCGCCGACCACCACCTCCGCCTCGCCCTCGAGGATCGTCACGTGCTCGTCGCAGTTGTGCGAGTGCAACGGAGCCCCGGAGCCGACCGGATAGACACTCATGCCGCTGGTGATGCGGTTCTCTCCGGCTGCCGAGGGTGTGGTGATCAGCGGCGTCGTCACGACGGCACCACCACGGTCGAGCAGCGGCACGGACGCGACTTTGATGATCGTGGTCATCCGGAGTTCCTCTCCCATCAACGCTGTTGCGTCGATCGACGTTAGGCCGCGTCCCCATGAATGGGTGCCCTCCGGCGTGCAGTTTTACCTTGCATTCCGGGAGGGGTGAGCTTCCCGAACTCGGCTGTACCTTCGGCTGGCATCGCACGGCTTCCCCGTACGTGCAGGAAACACGCCGGAAAGAGAAGGCAGGTATCGGCCCCATGAGGCTCCCCGTTCTCACCGATGAGGAAATGAATCCCCGCCAGCAGGAACTGGCCGCCCGCATCGCCGGCCGGCGCGGCGCCGTCCGTGGCCCCTTCCGCGTCTGGCTGCACAGCCCGGAGTTGTGTGAACGCGCCGAATCGCTCGGTGCCTTCGCCCGCTTCGACTGCGACCTCCCCAAGCATCTGCGCGAGCTCACGCTGCTGATGGCCGCCCGGAACTGGGACGCGCAGTACTCCTGGAACGCGCATGTGTACCAGGCGATCGAGGCCGGCATCCCCCAGGCCGCCGTCCAGGCCGTCGCCGAGAAGCGCGCGGCGGTCTTCGACGACGAGGCGGACCAGGCCCTTTATCAGTTCTGCCGCGAGGTCCTCGACAACCACTTCGTCTCCGACGAGACCTTCGCGCGCGCACTCGAGCACTTCGGCCCCAAGGGCCTGGTCGACACCATCGGCGCGCTCGGCAACTTCACCATGCTCGGCATGTGCCTGAACACCTTCCAAGTGGACCTCCAGGTCGATCGCGAGCCCCCCTTCCCCGACATCCGCGGCTACGAGCGTGTCGTCCCCGGCGGGGACGGACCGCGGCCGTGACGGCCCTCCCGGCCGTGGTGCGCGTACGGGGCGTCACCAAGAGCTTCGGCGGGGCGGCAGCGCTCAAGGGCGTGGACCTCGACCTGTACCCCGGCGAAGTGCACGCGCTGATGGGCATGAACGGAGCCGGCAAGTCGACGCTGGTGCAGATCCTCTCCGGGGTGCACCAGCCGGACGGCGGCACCATCCAGGTCAACGGTGCCACGCATACCGGACTGACCGTGCGCAGGGCCCGACGGCTCGGCATCGCGTCCGTTCCTCAGCGCCGCGAACTGGCGATGGGCCTGACGGTGGCCGAGAACGTCATGCTGGGAGACCTGCCCACCCGGCGCGGCACGGTCCACTGGAGAGCCGTCGACTCCGAGGCGAAGAAGGCACTGTCCGGCCTCGGCATCGACATCGACGTGGAGCGCACTGCGTCTTCGCTCACCGTCGCCGAACAGACCATGGTCGAGGTGGCGCGGGAGGTCCGCCGCGGCGGCCGGATCCTGATCCTCGACGAGCCGACCGCCTGCCTGAGCGCGGAGGCCGCGCACCAGATCAGGGACTTGGTGCGCACCCTGCGCGACGAGGGCGTCGCCGTCGTCTACATCTCGCACTACATCGACGAGGTCATGGCCGTCGCCGACCGCCTCACGGTCCTGCGGGACGGCGACGTCGTACGCAGCGCGCAGGCCGGCGACCTCGACCCGGCGGGGCTCGTGCGCAGCATGGTCGGCAGGGACGTGGTCTCCCGGCGCGTCGAACGCGCCACCCCCAAGGACGAGATCGGCCTCGCCGTACACGGTCTGAGCGACGGCCGGGCCATCCGGGACTTCACCGTCGAGGTACGCAAGGGCGAGATCGTCGCGGTGCTGGGACCGGCCGGGGACGCGCAGTCACGCCTCTTCGACCTGCTGTCCGGCCGCCGCCGCCCCGACCTCGGCACCGTGCTCGTCGACGGCGCCCCCGTGCCCCTCGGCCGGGTCCGCGCCTCGCTCGCCAGCGGCCTGCGTTGCGTCACCGGAGACCGCAGGGCGCTGGGCCTGGTCCCGGAACTCTCCCTGGACGAGAACCTGATGCTGGCCGACGACCGCTTCGCACGCCGCCGCGTCCACCGGCGCGGCGCGCTCACCCGCCGCGCCGCCCCGCTGCGCAGGAGCTACGGAGTGGTCTCCCTTGCCGGGAACCCGCCGGTGAGCGCGCTGTCCGGAGGCAATCAGCAGAAGGTGCTGCTGGCCAAATGGCTCCAGACCGAGCCGGTCGCCTGCTTCCTGGAGGACCCCACCAACGGCGTGGACATCGCGGCCATGGCCGACATCCACACTCTCGTCGACGACCTCGCGTCGCGGGGCACGGCCGTACTGCTCGCCTCCTCCTCCGCCGAGGAGGTCATGCGGCTGGCCGACCGCGTCGTGGTCGTCAGCGCCGGCCGCGCGGTCGCCGAACACGACATCACCGCCATCACCCACGACGAACTCGTCGCCACCGCACTCGGAGGTCAACCGCAGTGAGCGTCAAGACACTTACCAACGCCCCGGGCGTCAGCGACCCGCCCGAGGAGCCCCGGCCCCGGTTCACCTTCGGCGCCCTGGGCCGTGCGCCGCACACGGGCCTGATCGCGGTCCTGATCGTCGTGGTGGTCGCCACCGCGCTGCAGACCGACGCGTTCGCCACCACGACGAACCTGATCAACGTGCTCCGTCAGGTGAGCGTCACCGCGGTGATCGCCGGCGGCCTCACTCTGCTGATGACCGCGGGCGGCATGGACTTCTCCATGGGCAGCAATGTCTCCGTCACCACCGCCGTCGGGGCGCAGTTGCTCTCCCACGGCCACTCCACCGCGTTCACCGTCGTCGCCTCGGTGCTGCTGGCCACGGCCGTCGGGCTGGTCAACGGGCTGGTGGTGACGTTCACCAACGTGGCCCCGTTCGTCGTGACCCTGGCGACGGCCACCCTGCTGGACGGCGTCGCGCTGCTGGTCCAGGGCGGCCTCAGCGTCTCCGTCGGCACCAGGATGTTCTCCCTTGGCAACGACAAGGTCCTCGGGGTGCCGTACCTGCTGATCGTGGCGCTCCTCGTGCTGCTGGCGACCGCTCTGGTCATGCGGTTCACCGTGTTCGGCCGGGACGCCTTCGCCATCGGCGGCAACGAGCACGTCGCCCGGCTCAGCGGCATCAACGTCACCGCGCGCAAGCTCACGTTGTACGCCGTCACCGGCGCCCTCTCCGGTCTCGCGGGCGTGATGCTGCTGTCCCGGCTGGGCGCCAGCAGCCCCGGAACCGGCGGCCTCACACTCCAACTCACCGCCGTCGCCGCCGTGGTGATCGGCGGCACCTCACTCGCCGGCGGCCACGGAACCGTCGTGGGAACGGCGCTCGGGGTCCTGCTGCTCGGCGTGGTCGCCAACGCCCTCAACCTCGTGCAGGTCTCCAGCTACTTCCAGCAGGTCTCCGTGGGCGGCGTGCTCCTCGTCGCGGCCATCGCCAACGAGCTCCACAAGGCCCGCTCCGCGCGGCACTGACCCCCTCGTCTTCTCTCCACCGCCCGTCATGAAAGGCGTACGACCATGAGACTCTCCGCCCGCTCCCGCCGAGCGATGCTCGCCGCCCTCGCCGGCACCACCCTGGTGCTGAGCGGCTGCGGCAAGGACACCGGCAGTGGGTCCGGCTCCGTTTCCCTCGGGTTCGTCAACGGCGCCGACACCGAATTCCACACCTGTTTGCAGAAGGCCCTGGAACAGACGGCGAAGTCGGAGGGGGCGAAGGTCTACACGGCCAACTCCCACCAGAATTCCGGCACCGAACTGTCCAATATCGAGGACATGATCTCCCGCAATGTGAGCGCCCTCATCGTGCAGACCGTCAACGTCGACGCGCTCAAGGGCGACATAGCCAAGGCCAAGGCCTCGAACATTCCGATCTATCTGACGTCCGTGGCCACCAGCGACGTGAACGACATCCTCGGCGCGGCGGTCGTCGACCTGGGCAAGGTCGGGGCCCTGGACGCCGGCTGGGTCGCCAAGGACGCGGGCGGCAAGGACGTACAGGTCGGTGTCATCGCGGGTGCGCCCGGTGCCGCCTCCGATCTGCTCGTGGGCGGTTTCACCAAGGCGCTGCCCGGCAACGCCAAGGTGGTCGTGAACCAGCCCGGCATGTTCAACGCGGCCAAGGCGCAGGACGTCGCCGAGAACATGATCCAGGCCCACCCGGACCTCGACTACGCCTTCGTCGCCAACGAGGAGATGTGCCTCGCGGCACGCAAGGCGTTCGACGCGGCCGGCGCCAAGGACGTCAAGATCGTGACCGTCAACGGCACCGACGAGGGTCTGGCCGCCGTCAAGGACGGCCGTCTCTCCGCCACCGTGTCCAACTCGGCGATGACGATCGGCCGGACCGCGGTCAAGAACGTCATCGGACTCTTGGGCAAGAAGAAGGTTGACAAGATTGCCAACATTCCTCTTCTCTTGGTCACCAAGGACAACCTGAGCAAGGCACCCCAGTACTGCCCCAAGTAACCGAACCCGCACCGCAAGACGTCCCGAGCCGCCCGTCGACCGCGTCGCCGGAGTGTCCGACACAACCGCCATGAGGACATTCCGGCGCGGCCCGCCCGCACACCCGTACGACCGGCACCGCCGCCGGGGCCCACCCCTGGCAGTCGTGGGCCTCCGGAGGAAACATGGATCGCTTGCTCCTCATGCACAGCTTCGTCACCGTCGCGCAATCCGGCAGCTTCAGCGGAGCCGCCAAGAAGCTGGGCTCCTCGGGCTCGCTGGTGTCACGGCACGTCGCCGAGCTGGAACGGCAGGTCGGTGCCCGCCTGGTCAACCGCACAGCCCGTTCGGTGAGCCTCACCGAACCCGGGCAGCGCTACGCGGAGTTCGCCGCGCGCATCCTGGACGAGATCGAGGCCGAGGACGCCGGCATCGCCCAGCTCCACGACCGCGCCGAAGGGACGCTCAGCATCATCTGTCCCAAATGGATAGGCAGCCTCGACCTCGGGGACGCCATCGCCGCCTTTTCCGCCGCACACCCGAAAATCCAGGTGCGATTCGAACTCGGCGGCATGTCCGACCGGACCTACGATTTCCTGGACGGCGGATTCGACGTGGCATTCCACACCCGCGACCTCCGGGACTCCAGCGTCCGCCTCAAGAAGATCGCCTCACTCCCGTTCGTGCTGTGCGCTGCCAAGGAATACCTCAACCGCAACGGACCGCTGACCGAGCCGAACGGCCTCGCGCACCACGACTGCCTCGTGCACGTCAACGACCCGGTCTGGCGCATCGGCCACGGACACGCGTCCACCCTGCACAAGATCCGCAACATCGCGTTCTCGTCCAACTCCTACATCGCCCTGCAGAAGGCGGCCGTGCACGGGCGGGGTCTCGCCCTGCTCCCGCAGCGACCCGCCTACGACGACCTCGTCTCCGGCGCTCTGCAGATCCTGCTGCCCGAACTCGCGGTGCCCGACCGGCCGCTGTACGCGATCTACGGCCCCGGGCAGGACACCCCGCGCAAGATCAGTGTCTTCCTCGACTTTCTGACGGACTGGTTCTCGCAGAATCCCATTCCGGCGATCCGGCCGTAACCGCAAGAAACGATTGCACAGTCCGTCGGTCCGGAGCGTTGAGACACCGCCACCCGAAATCTACGCTCACCAGGCGACCCGTGAAACGAGGAGACCATGGGAATCCAGAGAATCGAATCGGTCACCTACGGCATCGGCGACCTCGACGAATGCGCCCGGTTCTTCGACGACTTCGGACTGCTCCTGGTGGAACGGACCGACGAATGCGCGGTGTTCGAGACGCTCACCGGGCAGACCCTCCACCTCGACACCGACCCCTGGCCGTTGCTGCCGCCGCCGGTGGAAGCGGGTCCCACCCTGCGCGAGGTGGTGTGGGGCGTCGACACGGCGAAGGAGTTGGAGCGGCTGGTCGCGGCCGTCGGCCGCGACCGGACGGTCCGGGAGGACGCCGCCGGAGTGTTCCACACCGTGGACGAGACCGGATTCGGAGTCGGCCTGACCCTGGCCAGGCTGAAGACCGCGCCCCGCACCCCCCGGCCCGCCAACGTGCCGGGCAGCGTCGACCGCTGGAACACCGCCCTGGAGCCGATCACCCGGGTCCACCCCCTGCGGATGTGCCATGTGGCCCTCAACATCCTCAAGGAGGGCCGCGAGCAGGCCGTCGCGTTCTACGTGGAACTGCTCGGCTTCCGGCCCACCGACGTAGTGAAACCCATGGGCGTCTTCATGCAGGCCCCGGGCGACCAGGACCAGCACACCATGCTGCTGTGCCACCGCCCCGACAAGGCCGGCGTCAACCACATCGCCTACGAGGTGCCCGGCTTCGACGACGTCATCGAGGGCGGCAACTACATGATCGACCACGGCTGGCGCGAGGCCCGCAGACTCGGCCGCCACACCGTCGGTTCCAACGTCTTCCGGTTCGTGCACGCACCCTGCGGCGGACGGGTCGAGTACGCCGCCGACATGGACCGCGTCGACGACCGCTACGAGACCCGGGTCCACGAGACCACCCCGCCCCACCACATCTGGGCGCTGCGCACCAACCGCGACCAGCAGGACGCCCCCGCCTGACCCTCCGCCGCCTCCGGCCGAGGGGACCCCCATTCGCTTCGCTCGCCAGCCTGAGAGGGCACCCACTCATGACCTCCGACCACGGCTACCCCGCCGTCCGCATGTACATAGCGGGCGAGTGGTGCCAGGGCGGCACCGGACGGACCGCCCCGATCGTGAACCCCGCCACCGAGGAGGTGATCGGAGAAGTACCGCTCGCCACCACCGACGACCTGGACCGCGCCCTGGCCGGCGCCGCCGAGGGCTTCAGGACCTGGCGCGACACGCCCGTCGCGCGGCGCACCGCCCTCCTGCACGCCGCCGCCGACCTGCTCACCGAGCGCAGCGCCGAAGTCGGCCGGATCATGACCCTGGAGCAGGGCAAGCCCCTCGCCGAGGCCGCCGGGGAGGCCCGCCGCGTCGCGGACACCCTGCGCTGGCATGCCGACGACGCCCGCCGCGCCTACGGCCGCATCATCCCCTCCGCCCCCGGCACCCTGCTGTCCGTACGACGTGAACCCATCGGTCCCGTGGCCGCGTTCGTCCCCTGGAACTTCCCGGCGGGCGGCCCGATGCGGAAGATCTCCTCCGCACTCTCCGCGGGCTGCTCCATCATCATCAAGGCCTCGGAGGAGACGCCCGCCACCGCCGCCGCCCTGGTCGGCTGCTTCGTGGACGCGGGCCTGCCGGCCGGTGCGCTGAACCTCGTCTTCGGCGAACCCGCCGAGGTCTCCGCCCACCTCATCGCCTCCCCCCTCACCCGTCTGATCGCCTTCACCGGCTCGGTCCCCGTGGGCAAGCTGCTCGCCGCCGCGGCCGGCGAGGTCATGAAGCCCTCCCTGATGGAGCTGGGCGGCCACGCCCCGGTGATCGTGTGCGCGGACGCCGACCCGGCCAGGGCCGCGCGCCGCGCCGCACAGGCGAAGTTCGCCAACGCCGGGCAGGTGTGCACCTCGCCGAGCCGGTTCCTGGTCCACGAGGGCCTCGTCGAGGACTTCACCGCGGAGTTCGTGAAGGCCGCCGAAGCGGTCGTCGTCGGCGACGGCCTGGCCGAGGGCACCACCATGGGGCCGCTCGCCAACGAGCGCCGGCTCCTGGCCGTTCAGCGTCTGACCGCCGATGCCGTCAGCAGGGGAGCGACCGTCCGTACCGGCGGCGAACGACTGGACCGCGCCGGGTACTTCTTCGCGCCGACCGTCCTGACCGACGTACCGGCGGACGCGGACCTCATGCACGAGGAACCGTTCGGACCCCTCGCCCCGATCATCTCCTTCGGCGACCTCGACGAGGCGCTCACGACCGCGAACGCGCTGCCGTACGGTCTCGCCGCCTACGGCTTCACCGAGTCCGCCGCCACCGCCGAGCACCTGGTGCGTGAACTGGAGGCCGGCATCCTCTCCGTCAACCACTGCGGCGGCTCCGTCAGCGAAGCCCCCTCCGGTGGCGTGAAGGAGAGCGGCTACGGCAGGGAGGGCGGCCCCGAGGCCCTCGACGCCTACCTGATCACCAAGCGCGTCTCCCATCTGCTGGCGGGCTGAGCGTCATGCGATACACCCGTGTCTCGGTCGGCGGACGGGCGGTGTGGGGCCGGGTGGGGAAGGAGGACGTCGAGCTGCTGTCCGAGTCCCCCCTGGAAGGCGACCCGGCCGTCATCGGCACCGTGCCGCTCGCCACCGCGCACTGGCTGCCCGTCGTCGTCCCACCCGTGTTCTACGCGGTCGGCATGAACTACCCGCGGCACATCGAGCACGCCCGCGCCGAGGTCCCCACCCGTCCCGAGGTGGGCTATCGGGCCAACAACGCGCTCACCGGCCACCTCTCGCCCATCGTCAAACCGGCCGAGGTCGAGGGCCGGTTCGAGGCCGAGCCGGAACTCGTCGCGGTGATCGGCCGCACCCTCCGGCACGCCACCCATGAGGAGGCCCGGAAGTCGCTCTTCGGCTGGACCATCGGCAACGACGTCAGCGCCCGCACCTGGCAGCACCAGGACCGCACGTTCTGGCGCAGCAAGAACAGCGACACGTTCAAGCCCATGGGCCCCTGGATCGAGACCGACGTCGACGCCCTGGCACAGACGACCACGCTCCGCGTCAACGGGGAGGTCCGGGCGTCGTTCGCGACCGGCGACATGGTCTTCGACCCCTTCGACTTCATCGTCGAGATCACCCGGCACATCACCCTGCAACCGGGAGACGTGCTGTGGATGGGCGCCGAGTCCACCTGCCAACTGGAGCCCGGGGACACCGTGGACATCGAGATCAGCGGCATCGGTGTCCTGTCCAACCCCGTACACAGCGAAGGGAATCCGTCATGAGCACCGCACCCCGCTACATCCACCACGTCAACTTCCCCACCACCGACCCCGACCGCACCGCCGAGTGGTACACGAAAGTCTTCGGAATGAAGCGGATCATGCCCAAGTCCAACACCCGCGTGGTGCTGATGACCCGCGGCAGCTTCGATCTGCACTTCACCCCGGTCGAGGAGATGGAGCGCATGGCGCCCTATCACTTCGCCGTCGAGGTCGACGACTGGGACGAGTTCCTCACCCACCTGAAGGAGCTGGGCATCCGGCACACCCGCCCGGTCGAGCGGCCGGAGAACCAGTCCAAGTTCTGCTACATCCACGACCCCGACCACACCATGATCGAGCTGGTCTTCCACGGCAAGCGTCCCAACTGACCGCGTTCGGCTAGGAGTTCACTGACATGCCCATCGCCGACTCCGACGGCACCTCCATCTACTACGAGCGCCACGGCAGCGGTCCGGCGATCCTGTTCGTGCACGGCAGCGGCGGCCATCACGCCGCCTGGTGGCAGCAAGTGGCCGCGCTGCGAGAGGAGTTCACGATCGTCACCATGGACCTGCGCGGCTTCGGCAAGTCCGAGGCCCCGGCCCGTCCGCACTCCTCGAAGCCCGAGTTCGACGGACAGGACTTCCCCGGCGACGTCGTCGCCGTACTCGACCAGGAGGACCTGACCGACGTCATGCTGGTCGGCCAGTCCATCGGCTCCGTCGCCGCCCTGCGCGCCGCCCTCCTGCGTCCCGAGCGCGTCTGCTCGGTCGCCCTCGGCCACTCCCTGGGTGGCATCAGCCACCCCGAGCTGAAGGAACTCGCCGCCGCCGACCGCGCCGAGGCCGTCAAGCTCCCCGTCATCGACCGCCTGCTCACCCGGCGGTTCCAGCAGGAGCGACCCGACCTCACCTTCCTCTTCCAGCAGATGGGCACCTTCAACGTCGCCAAGATGGCCGACCTGCGCAACCTCGACACCAACGGCCCCTCGCTGGAGGAGATCCAGAACTCGGGCGTCAAGGTCGCCTTCCTGGCCGCGGAGAAGGACGGGGTACTCAGCGTGAAGACCGTGACCCGCGCCCACGAACTGCTGCCCGGCTCACATCTGGAGATCGTCCAGGACGCCCCGCACTCCATGTACTGGGAGGCGCCCGAGCAGTACAACGCGGCTGTCACCCAGCTGCGCCGCACTCTCACCGCACAGAAGGAAGCCGCATGAGCAGTCTCACCCTCGATGCCGCCGAAGAGATCGTCGACGCCGCCCTGAAGCGCGCCCAGTCGCTCGGGAAGGCGGTGAGCGTCGCCGTGGTGGACGCGGGAGGCTTCGTCGTCAGCGTCCGCCGCTCGGACGGAGCGCGCCCGCTCACCCCGGACATCGCCCGCGCCAAGGCGTACACCGCCGCCGTGATGCAGCGGCCCGGCAGGATGCTGAAGAAGTGGCAGGAGAGCCAGCCGGTCTTCTTCTCCCAGCTCTCCCAGCTGCCCGGCGCCGCCCAGCCGATCATGGCCACCGAGGGCAGCGTCACCATCAAGAAGGACGGCGAGATCATAGGCGGCCTCGGCATCGCCGGCGGCACCGCGGACGAGGACCAGCAGGTCGCCGACGACGTCCTCGAATCCCTCGGCTACGAGCTGGAGTTCGCCGCCTGGGGCGTCGCGGGCAAGCCGGTCACGGACGCCGAGAAGACCGAGAAGGGTGCCTGAGCCATGGCGGACACGTTCAACTACCGCATCGACCACCACGGCAGCCTGGTCCGCCCCGGCACCCTCCTGACCGCGCGCGCCGAGGGCGACCCCGAGATCGTGCTGAAGGCGGAACGCGAGGCGGTCGAGGAGGTGGTGGCCCTCCAGCGCAAGCTGCGTACCACGGTCGTCACCGACGGGGACTTCCCCCGGGAGGACTTCCGCAGCGCGGTCTTCGACGCCGTCTCCGGCTTCCGCCGCACGGACACGGAAACCCCCGACGGACTGCCACGCTGGGTGGCGGAAACGCTGCCCAAGGCGAACGGCCCGCTGCTCGCCGACTGGGCCGGGCGGCTCACCGGGCTGACGGTGATCGCCCCCAAGGCCTCGCTGCCCTCCCCGGCCTATCTGGCCGCCACCACCTTCGCACCCGAACTCGCCGCATCGGGCGGACCCTCCTCGGCCCGCGAACTCGGCGAAGCCCTCGCCGAGATCATCCAGGCGGAGATCGCGCTGCTGGTCTCCCGGGGCGTTCGGCTCGTCCAGCTCAACAACCCGCTCCTGATCGGCCACGTGGGGGCCGACCCGGCCGCCCCCGGCGCACTGTCCTTCGAGGACGCGCTGGCCGTCGACGCCCTGGCGGTACGACTGGAAGGGCGCCCGGAGGGAGTCAGGATCGGCGTCTGCCCCGGCTGGGAGGCACCCGCCGCGGTGGACCGGGCCCGTGCCGAGCGCCTGTACGGAGGGATCCCGGCCGACCGCTGGATCCTGCCGTACGACAAGGGCACCGACGCCGAACTCGACCTGGTCAAGTCCCTTCCGGAGGACCGCGACGCGTGCCTGGGCGTGGTGGACGCGACCGTGTCCGCACTCGAGGACATCGACACGGTGATGGCCCGCATCGACGCCGCCGCCGAGGTCAAGGACCTCGAGGACATGGCCGTATCGCCGTCCCGCGGCTTCGCCGACACGGCGACCCGCCCGCTGCTGAGCGCCGAGAACCAGCGCCGCAAACTGGTGCTGGTGGAGACCGTCGCCCGCTACTGCTGGGGCAACGAGTTCTGACCGGCAGCCCAGGGGCCGGAAAGCGCGCCCGCGCTTCCCGGCAGGACCTCAGAGAACCTCGGCGAAGGTCACCGTGCGCTCGGTCAGCAGCGGCCACACCGTCTCCACGACCAGCTCGGTGAAGTGGCCGGCGACCTTGTGCGCGTCGAAGCCGGCGCGGTCGGCGTACTGCTCGTACAGCACGAAACCGCCCGGCCGGTCCACCTCGGCGTGCACCTCGTACGCCAGGTTCGCCGGCTCGGCACGGGTGTGCTCGCGCACCTTCAGCAGCGCGGCGCGCACGGTGTCCTCGTCGGCGGGTTCGCAGCGGTAGTGGGCGACGACTGCGTAGGCCATGTCTGTTTCTCCTCAGCGGGATTGCGGCTCCAGGCGGTGTCGTACACACCGTCCGGCCTGCAGATTCCAGCATGGATCAGTCGCCCGCCGACCCGCGCGCGGCGCAAGCAATGACTGCCTGCGCGGGGCTGGTGGCACCGCCCCGACATGGTGTGTTGTCGTATCCGGCCCCCTGTGGCCGCTCCCTGTGCAGACCGCGGATCCCGCACCGCGGCGGACGAAGGAAGTGATCTTCATGCGAACCCTGGAAACCCTCTCCGGTGGAGAGTGGGTGGCGACCGGTGAGTGGATCGACGTCCACGACCCCTCCGATCTGCGGGCCCCCGTCGCCCGCGTCCCCGCGCTGCGCGCCGCCGACGTCACCCGCGCCTACGACCACGCCGAGCAGGGCTTCGCCGTCTGGAAGCGCACCAGCCCCTTCGAGCGCGCCCGGATCATGACCGACGCCGCCCGGCTGCTGCGCGAGCGCCTCGCGGAGATCGCCGAGGACCTGGCGACCGAGATGGGCAAGACGCGGGCCGAGGCGACCGGTGAGACGATCAAGGCCGCGGACTTCCTGGAGTACTACGCGGGGGTCGCCCGGCAGGGGTACGGCACCCTCGTGCACGACGTCCGCCCGGACACCCGTACCCACCACCAGCGCGAGCCGCTCGGTATCGTCCTCGCGATCACCCCGTGGAACGACCCGCTGATCACCCCGGCCCGCAAGCTGGCGCCCTGCCTCGCGACGGGCAACGCGGCCCTCCTCAAACCGGCCACCGACACCCCGCAGGCGGCTCTGCACTTCGCCCGCGCCCTCCACGACGCGGGTCTGCCCGCCGGTGTCCTCAACGTGGTGACGGGGCGCGGCGCGGAGATCTCCGAGGCGCTGATCTCCGACCCACGCCTGGCCGCGCTCACCTTCACCGGCAGCAACGAGGTCGGCGAGGCCCTGCGCCCCCGGCTCGCCAACAGCAACATCCGCTTCCAGGGCGAACTCGGCGGCAAGAACGCCACCGTCGTACTCGCCGACGCCGACCTCACCGCCGCTGCCAAGGCCGTCGCCGCCGCGGGCTTCGCCCAGGCCGGGCAGCGCTGCACCGCCACCAGCCGGGTGATCGTCGAGCGGCCCGTGTACGAGGAGTTCACGGCGCTGCTGCTCACCGAGGCGACCGCGCTGCGCGTCGGTCCTGGCCTCGCCGAGGGCACCACGATGGGCCCGCTGGTGAGCGCCCGTCAGCGCGACGGCGTCCTGTCCGACATCGAACGCGCGGTCAAACAGGGCGCGACGGTCCTCGTCGGCGGCGACCAGCCGCGGGACGAGGCACTGAGCCACGGCTGCTACGTCAATCCCACCGTGCTGGGAGACATGACCCCGGAGCTGGACATCTGGCGCGAGGAGGTGTTCGGGCCCGTCGTCGCCCTGCTCCCGGTGGACTCCTTCGAGGAGGCGGTCGAGGCCGTCAACGACTCCGTCTTCGGCCTCGCCGCCGCCGTGTTCACCCAGAACCTGGGCGCCGCGTACCGCTTCGCCGACGAGGCCGAGTGCGGCCAGATCGCGGTGAACACCACCACCTCCGGCTGGGACGTCCACCACCCCTTCGGCGGCTTCCGTGACTCCGGGTCGTCGTTCAAGGAGCAGGGCGAGGAGGCCCTGCGCTTCTACACCCGGGTCAAGACGGTCGCCGTCCACTTCGGTGCCTGACGTGTTCGAGAACAGGCCTCAGCGAGGAAAGGAGGATGCCGATGGCTGACGAGACGATCGGCATCGTCGGCGCCGGCATCGTGGGCCTGGCCACAGGGCGTGAGATCGCCCTGCGCCGCCCAGGCACCCGGGTCGTGGTGCTGGAGAAGGAGCGGGCGGTCGCCGTCCACCAGACCGGGCACAACTCGGGCGTGGTACACGCCGGCATCTACTACCCGCCGGGCAGCCTCAAGGCGGAGCTGTGCGTGCGGGGCGTGTCCGCCCTGCGCGAGTACTGCCAGGACCGGGGGCTGCCGTACGCGGAGATCGGCAAGCTCGTCATGGCGGTGCGCGAGGACGAGCTGGGCCGGATGGAGAACCTGTACGAACGGGCCAGGAACAACCACGTGCCCGAGCTGAGGAAGATCTCCAAGGAGGAGATCAAGGAGCTGGAGCCTTGTGCCGGGGGCATCGCGGCCCTGCACTCCCCGCGCACCGCGATCACCGACTACCCGGCGATCGCCCGGGAGTTCGCCAAGGACATCGAGGCCTCGGGCGGCGAGATACGGCTCGGATTCCCGGTCACCTCGATCACCGACGTGCCGGGGGGCATCGAGGTGGCCTCCGGGCAGGAACGTGTCCGCGTCGACCGGCTGATCCTCTGCGCGGGCCTCCACTCGGACTCCGTCGCCCGGCTCGCCCAGGACAAGAAGGAGCCGAGGATCATCCCGTTCCGGGGCGAGTACATGCTGCTCAAGCCGGAGCGGACGGACCTGGTGCGCGGGCTGATCTACCCCGTCCCGGACCCGCGTTACCCCTTCCTCGGCGTGCACTTCACCCCCCGCGTCGACGGCTCCGTAGAGGTCGGCCCGAACGCCGTCCTGGCCCTGGCCAGGGAGGGCTACACGCTCGGCAGGATCTCACCGAAGGACCTCGCGGGACTCGCGGCCTACCCCGGCTCCTGGAGGATGGCCGCCCAGCACTGGAGGACCGGCATCAGGGAGTACCGCGGCTCGTTGTCCAGGGCGGCGTTCATGAAGGACGCCGAGCTGTACGTCCCCGGCGTCGGCGTCTCGGACGTGGTCCGCGGCGGAGCCGGTGTACGCGCCCAGGCCCTGGACCCGGACGGCACGCTCGTGGACGACTTCCGCATCCACCAGGTGGGCCGGATCACCGCCGTCCGCAACGCGCCCTCCCCGGCCGCCACGGCCTCCATGGCGATCGCCGAGCACATCGTGGACGCCGTACTCGGCGACGCTTCCGCAATCTGAAAATGCCCTGCGTACGGGGGACTTTCGCGCAAGTAGTGCTTGCGCCCCGGGGACTCGGCAAGGCCCCACCACCCGCCTAGCGTTCCTTCCACACCACCCCGCCACCCCCTTCCCTTCGAGAGAACCACTTCCCCTTCGAGAGAAAGAGCTGAGGACATGTTCGTTGTCGACACGCAGATCCACATCTGGAAGGAAGAGACCCCGGACCGCCCCTGGGTCCCGGGCGCGCGTGAGCGCATCCGTCTCAACGGCCACCGCGAGGACCCCTTCTCCTACGAGGAGGCCCTCGAGCTGATGGACGAGGCCGGCGTCAACCGGGCGCTGATCCTGCCCCCGTCGTGGGAGGGCAACCGCATCGACTACGCGCTCGAGGCCTGCGAGGCGCACCCCGACCGCTTCGGCATCATGGCCCGCGTCCCGCAGGACGACCCGGTCGAGGGCACCGCCCTGCTGAAGGAGTTCGCGCAGAACCCGCACATCAAGGGCACCCGGCTCACCTTCCACCGCCCACAGGACCGCAACTGGATGATCGACGGGACCAACGACTGGTACTGGCCGATCGCCGAGGAGCTCTCCATCCCCACCATGGTCCACGCCCCGATCTGGAAGCGTGAACTCGGCCAGATCGCGACCAAGCACCCCGGGCTGAAGATCATCATCGACCACATGGGCATCATGGCCCGCTGCGTGGACGACGCGATCGGCTACTGGGTCCAGGAGACAGCGGACCTCGCCGAGCACCCCAACATCCATGTGAAGGTCTCGGCGCTGCCGGGCTATTCGACGCAGCCCTTCCCGAACAAGAACATCGAGCAGTACGTGCGCGAGATGGTCGACAAGATGGGCCCGCAGCGCTGCTTCTACGGCACCGACATCACCCGGCTGCTCGGCCACGGCATCACCTACACCGACACCATCGAACAGTTCACCAAGCACTGGGACTTCACCCCCGAGGAGCTCGAATGGATCATGGGCCGGGGTATCTCCGAGGTCCTGAACTGGCCGATCGAGGGCTGAGGAAGCACACGAGATGACGGACACCCCGAATACACCGGGCGCCCGCGGAGGTGACGGCGGCGATGCCTTCGTGGCCGCCTTTAACGCCGTCGGCGCCGACTACCTCTTCTGCTCCTCGGGGTCCGAATGGGCCCCGGTGTGGGAGTCCCTCGCCCGCCGCCACCGTGACGGGCTGCCGTGCCCGCGCTACCTCGACCTGACCCACGAGACCGTCGCCGTCGGCATGGCCACCGGCTACGGACTGATCGAGCGCCGGCCGCAGGGCGTGCTGCTGCACGCGGCGCCCGGACTGCTGCAGGGCTCCATGGCCGTCCACGGCGCGCTCCTCGCCGGCGTCCCGATGGTGGTCGCCTCCTCGGAGTCGACCACGTACGGCGACGGCCCCGGTCAGGACCCGGGCGGCCAGTGGTACCGCAACCTGTCCGTCGTGGGCGGCCCGCACGGCGCTGCCCAGCCCTTCACCAAGTGGGCCACCGAGGCGGCGAGCGTCCACACCCTGCCCACGATGATCACGCGGGCGGCGGAGCTGTCCTGGCGGGCCCCGGCGGGTCCTGCCTACCTCAACATCCCCCTGGAGATCCTGTTGGAGGAGTGGGACGGCCGCGAGACAGTGCCTGTCGTCCCGCCGGGCTCCACGCACAGCTCACCCGAAGAGGTCGACCTCGTCGCCCAGCTGATCCGCGAGGCGGTCGGCCCTGTGATCGTCACCGAGACGGCGGGCCGTGAGGCGGGCGGCTTCGAGGCGCTCCTCGCCTTCGCCGAGGCGTGGAACATCCCGGTCGTCGAGCCCGACTCGGCCGTGTGCGGCAACTTCCCGCGCACCCACCCGCTGCACGCCGGCAGCGACATCGGCCCATGGATGGACGAGGCGGACCTCATCCTCCTCGTCAACTGCCGTGCGCCCTTCTACCCGCCCTCGCGCCGCCCGTCGAAGGCGCGGATCATCGTCATCGACGAGGTGCCGCAGCGCCCGCACATGGTCTACCAAGTTCTCTTCGCCTAACGGTACTTGGAGGGCAACGTCGCCAACACCCTGCGCCAGCTCACCAAGCGGGCGAAGGCAGCTCGGACCGACGAGGCAGCGGTGGCCGCCGTCACCGCGCGGCGCTGCGCGCAGGAGGAGCGGCACGCCGATGAACAGGCCGCGATCGCCGCGGCCGAGGCCAAGGCGGCAGGGGCCGAGGGCATCGACCCGGTGCTCGTGGCCGCGACACTGCGGGGGCTGCTCGACGGGCGGGACGCGATCGTCGTCGACGAGACGATCACACACAGCCGCGTCGTGAAGCGCCATGTGCAGACCTCCGACCCCGACTCGTACTTCTATGTGCAGGGCGGACTCGGCCAGGGCATCGCGGTGGCCCTCGGCGTCAAACTCGCCGCCAGGGAAAGGCCCGTGGTCCTCACCATCGGCGACGGGGCCTTCGCGTACAACCCGGTCATCCCGTCGTACGACGCCGCCAAGGCGTACGACCTGCCGCTGCTGATCGTGGTGTTCAACAACCGCGTCTACAAGTCGATGAACCTCAACCACCGCAGGTTCTACCCCGAGGGCGCCGCCGCCGAGACCGGCGAGTGGCTGGGCACCGACCTGCACCGGCTGCCCCGACTGGCGCAGTTCGCCGAGCCGTTCGGCATGCACACCGAGACCGTCGACGCGCCGGACGCGCTCGCCCCCGCCCTGGAGCGCGCTCTCAAGGCCGTGGCGGAGGGCACCACCGCCGTCGTCGACGTTCTCGTCACCCGCTGACCCAGGAGGCCCCCGCCACCATGACCGACACCCCAACGCCCGAGCCGGGCAAGGTCCTTGTCCCGGCCGATGACCTGCGCGCCTTCGCCGCCGCCCTCCTGGAGAAGGCCGGACTCGGCCCCGAGCACGCCCGCACCACCGCCGACGTGTTCGTCTGGGCCGCGCTGCGCGGCGTCGAATCCCACGGCACCGCGCGGGTCCCCGCCTATCTGGAGCTGCTCGCCAAGGGGGTGGCCAACGCCAGGCCCGAGATGACGTTCGAGTCCAGTACGCCGGCGGTCGCCGTCCTCGACGCCGATCGCGCGCCCGGCCCGGTGGCTCTCAGCGCGGCCGCCGAGGAGGCGGTGACCCGGGCCAGGGCAGGGGGTATCGCGGCCGTGGGGGTGCGCCGGACCGTCCACACCGGTGCCATCGGCTACTACGTGTCGAAGATCGCCGAACAGGGCCTGGTCGGGCTCGCCTTCGTCGCCGGGATGCCCAACATGGGCTACACCGGGGCCAAGGGCGCGGCCGTGGCCACCAGCCCGCTCGCCATCGCCGTACCCGCCGAGAGCCATGCGCCGCTCCTGCTGGACATGGCCACCGCCACGATCGCCCTGGGGAAGATCCGCCAGGCCAGGGCGAGCGGCACCCCGCTGCCGGAGGGGGCCGCCGCCAGCGCGGACGGCACCCCCACCACCGACCCGGAGAACGCGGTCATGCCGCTGCCGCTGGGCGGCGCCAAGGGGTCCGGCATGTCGCTGGCGTTCGAACTGCTCACCAGCGTGCTCGTAGGAGCGCCGATCTTCGCCGCCTTCCACTCGGACGATCCCCAGGGCCGGGGGCACCGCCAGAACGCCCTGATCATCGCCATCGACCCGGTGGCCTTCGGCGACGCGGACGGTTTCACCGCGGCTGTCGACGCCACCCTGGGCACGCTGAAGGGCCTGGCCGCGGCGGACGGTGTCGAGGAGGTGTTCTACCCCGGTGAGCGCAGTGCCGCCGTCAGTGTGCGGCGTGCCGAGAAGGGGGTACCCGTGACGGCGAAGGTGTGGCGTGAACTGACGGAGAACGCGGACAAGTTGGGCATCACGCCACCCGAGGCCCGCTCGCAGGGCTGACAGTCACCTCCATGGAGAGGGGGATGGAGGAGCGGGTGGTCGGGGCGTCCGGCGTGCGGCGGGCGCCTCGTCCGCCCTGGGCCCGGCCCGCTCAACCGCCTCCGAGCCGCCTTGCTCACCCGGTGTGCGGCGCGGCTCGACCGGTCTCGGGTGCCTCGGGGTTGAGGGCCCGCCGCACATGACGGGCGATCACGGCGTAGGTCTCCAGGGCCTTCTGGTCGTTCTTGCCGTCGTACCCGTGATCGACCCCGAGCACGTCGTGGTGCTCGACGAGGGCGCCCGCCCGCCGAAGACGCTCGGCGTAGCGCACGCCTTCCGCCTTGAGGAGGTCGTACTCCGCCGTGACGACCAGAGCCGGGGCGATGCCCTTGAGGTCGGCGGTGTCGGCCGCGCCCGCGGGGGACACCAGCCGGTCGGCGCGCTCGCGCGGGTCCGGGACGTACGAGCTGTCGAAGATCTCGCCCATCCAGGGGCGCAGCACCGGCTTGGCGATGGCGGCGCGCTTGTCCCGGGCGCTCGTCGCGAGGTCCAACGGCGGGTAGTGCAGGACCTGTAGGGCGATACCGGGCCCGCCCTCCTCGAGTGCCTGGCGTGCGACGGCCGCCGCGAGACCGCCTCCGGCGCTCTGTCCCCCCACGGACAGGCGGCTGCCGTCCCAGCCGTGCTCGCTGCCCTGCTCGGCGATCCACCGGACGACCTCGAAGGCCTGCCGGGGCGGGGCGGGGAACGGGTGTTGCGGGGCCACGACGTAGTCGACGTTGACCACGGCCACCCCCGCCTCGGCGGCGAGGAAACGGCAGAGCGGATCGTCGATCTCCGTCAGCGGCATCACGTACCCGCCACCGTGGAAGTTGACGTGAACCGGCGGCGGCGGACCCTCGGACGTCGGCAGGTACACCACGGCCCGGGCTGGTGCGACCGAGGTCGGGACCGTCAACTCGCGTACGGAGCGCGGGAACTCGGGGAAGCGGCCGTGTGAGGCGGCCGCCGAACCGCGGCCGCTCGGGCGCCGGTCGGCCGCCACGGCGAGTCGCTGTATCGACTTGGCGGCGAAGGAGGCCACTCCGGGCCGGGCAAGGAGAGACATACGGTTCCGATCGTCGAGCCGTGTCGACCAATCGACAGGATTCCTGGCAATTGGTGGGGCGATGCTAACACGGGCACCCGCGCCTTCTCGGGTGCTTGCCGGGGTTGGCTGAACCGGTCCGGATCGACACCGGCCGATGTGTTCCTCGTGCTCTGGGCCGTCAGGTCGGCGTTCCCGCGCCGCGTCGACCAGTTGGTCCCCACTCGCCACGCGAACCTTCCGGCGCCGGGAACGCGTCGTTGTCCCTCGTCGGCATCGGCGGGGGTCGCGGTCATCTCCGACCGGTAGCCGTTGACAAAGCGGAACATTGCTCCGTATGTTAATCGGAACAACGCTCCGCTTAATGCGGAGCCGAAACCGGACGCCGCTGACCGGGCCTGACCGCCTCACCGGCCGTCAGCCGAATGAGACCGGCAGCAGAGGCCATTGAAGGGAAATACGCATCATGAGTGAATCGACTTACCCGGCCCACACCTTCACTCCGCCCACTCCAGTCCTCTCGGTCAGTCCCGTGGCGCTGCCGGCTCCCGGCCGAGCCGTGGACCTGGAGGTGCGCGTCTCCGCGCCCGTGACCGGGAGCGACCTGCCGGTCATCCTCCTCTCGCACGGCCAGGGCTTCTCGAACTACCTCTCCTCGCTGAACGGCTACGCCCCCCTCGCCAACTTCTGGGCGGCGCACGGCTTCGTCGTGATCCAGCCCACCCATCTGAGCTCGAGGACGCTGAGCCTCGATCCCGGTACGCCCGGGGCGCCTCTGCACTGGCGATCACGGGCCGAGGACATGAAGCGCATCCTCGACCGACTCGACGTGATCGAGGCCGCCGTCCCGCAGCTCCTCGGGCGCCTGGACCACAGCAAGGTCGCCGTGGCCGGGCACTCGATGGGCGGGCACACCGCGAGCCTGCTGCTCGGCGCCCGACTCACCGATCCGGACGACGGAACGGAAGTGAACCTGGCCGAGCCCCGAATCAAGGCGGGTGTACTGCTTGCCGCGCCCGGCAGAGGCGGCGATGCCGTCACCGAGTTCGTGGCCGAGAACTATTCATTCTTCTTGACCACGGACTTCTCCGCGATGACGACGCCCGCGCTCGTGGTCGCAGGCGACAAGGATGCCTCCGACCACCTGACGGTTCGGGGCCCGGACTGGCACGCCGATCCGTACTTCCTCTCCCCGGGCCGCAAGTCCCTGCTCACACTGTTCGACGCGGAGCACGGGCTCGGCGGGGTTTCCGGATACGACGTCGCCGAGACCACGGACGAGAACCCCGAGCGAGTGTCCGTGGTCCAGCGGCTCACCTGGGCCTACCTCCGCACCGAGCTCTACCCCGGGGATTCCGCTTGGCAGGCGGCGCGTGACGCGCTGAGGGCCGACCTCAACCCGCTCGGACGAGTCGAATCCAAGTAGAGCGTGCAAGGCAGTCCCGGGCGGCCACCAAGGGTCAGCAGTACGGTGGCTGATTGGTGAGAGAAGCGGCTACTCGCATCCACACTCCGAACAGCCGGTAGAGGCTGGGCAGAGTGCCCTGTGCCTGGACGGTCCGGGTGTCCGTCGAGGTGACCCCTGGAATTCCCAGGAGGGTGGAGGCCACTGAAGCCGACTGCCAGCGGACGGCGAGAGTGGACGGGCCCGAGGGGACCACTGTGGCCGGTCGTTGTGCGGAGAGACTGGCGGCGACCGCCTCCTCGATCGCCGAACGTGCCTCCTCGGCGGGCCGCAGATCCGCCGCGAATCTGTCCCGCGCATTCTTCACGGCCACGGTAGTGACAGCGGCGTCCCATTCGGCCATCTCCGCGCAGGCGCAGTCGTCACCGGTGAGGACCGCCACCGGAACACCGATGGCCGCCGCGGTGGCATGGGCCAGGCCGATCTCGCCCACCGGCCGGCCGTCCAGCCACATGTCTTCGATCTCGTGGCCCATAAAACTGTGGCTCAGTACCCCGAGTGCGCCGGCCTTCGAGTGATAGCCGACGCAGACCATGGCATCGTGCTCGGGCGCCAGGCCTTCGAGCATGAGCATGTGCTTGGGCTTGCCGCGGATGAGGCGGGCCGCCGGGTGCAGGGCCTCGGGAAGGATGTTGCGCATCGGTCCGTGAGCATCGTTGACGGTGATGTCGGTGGCGCCGGCGGCGAGGGCACCCCGGATCGCGGCGTTGACGTCCTCCGCCATCATCAACCGTCCGCGCTCGTAGTCCCGGCCGCCGGGCTGCACATCGTCGGCGTCGACGAGCCCCGTGACGCCCTCCATGTCCACGCTGATATAGATCCGCACTGCGCAAACTCCTCAAGCTTGATCACTTAGGAGACGACGGCCACTCCTCCTGCGGTTCCGCCGGGCGCGATGGCCTGCGTCACCGTGTGAAGGAAAGCGCGGACGTTCCTGTGGAGTGACCTGCCTCACATGCTGTCACGGCGATCGATCCCGCGGTGTCTTGAGGCCGAACCCCCAGAAACGAAGGAGACACCATGATGGAGAACACCGATGTGGTCGTGATCGGCGGCGGATACGCCGGCGTCATGGCGGCCAATCGCCTGACGCAGCGCGACGACGTGACAGTGACTCTGATCAACCCGCGCCGGACCTTCGTCGAGCGGATCCGCCTGCACCAACTGGTGGGCGGGTCCGACGACGCGGTCGTCGACTACCGCAAGGTTCTGGGCGAGCGTGTCCGGCTGGTGGTCGACACCGTGACCCGGATCGACGCGGCCGAGCGCAGCGTGACGTTGGCGACCGGCGCCACGGTCGGCTACGGCTACCTGGTCTACGCGGTGGGCAGTGGCAGCGCCGACCCACAGGTGCCCGGGGCGGCCGAGTTCGCCTACCCGATCGCCGGCCTGGAGCAGGCGCAGCGGCTGCGGACGGTCGTCGACGACGCGCCCGCAACAGCCGCGGTGACCGTCGTCGGCGCCGGTGCGACCGGTATCGAGACCGCCGCCGAGCTGGCCGAGGAGGGCCACACCGTGACCCTGGTCTGCGGCGGGGCGCTCGGTCCTTCCCTGCACCCTCGGGGCCGACGCTCGGTCGCAAAGCGGCTGGCCGGACTCGGTGTGACCGTGCTCGAAGGCCCCGACGCGAAGGTGACGGCGGTGACTCGCGATGCCGTACGGCTCGGAGGCGGCCGCGAGCTGCCGAGCGAGGTGACCATCTGGGCCGCCGGATTCGGTGTCCCGGACCTGGCCGCGCGCAGCGGACTGAGCACCGACGCCTTGGGCCGCCTGCTCACGGACGAGACCTTGACGAGCGTGGACGATGTGCGCATCGTCGCGGCCGGGGACTCGGCGGCACCGTCGGACCTGCCGTTCCGGATGAGCTGCCAGGCCGCGGTTCAGCTGGGCCCACAGGCCGCCGAGACAGTGCTCAGCCGGCTCGCGGGTGAGCAGCCCGCGCCCATCGACGTGGGGTTCGTCAGCCAGTGCATCAGTCTGGGCCGTCGTGCCGGCGTCCTTCAGCTCACCGGCAGGGACGACACCGCGAAGAGCTTTTACCTCGGCGGCCGTCCGGGCGCGAAGATAAAGGAGCTCATTTGCAAGGGCATCCCCTGGCAACTGGCGTACGAGGCACGCAAGCCCGGCTCGCGCACCTGGTGGACCAAGGACGCCAAGCGCCGGCAACTGCTGCGGACCAGGCGTGGCGAGGCGCGGACCACCGCCGAACGGGCAGCCTAGGCCCTGTCGTCACATTCCCGTCTGCCCCGCGACGCCATGCACGCGCCCCCAAGTTCTCGGCTTCGCTCGAACAGGGAGGGACCCCCTTC